>JAEZSL010000145.1 GCA_023443925.1 Bacillota bacterium
TTCATAATATATTAGACAGAAACTAATTACATAGCAGGTGAATTTATGTCAGACTCCTTAATTACAAAACAGGCCATAGCCACAGGCCTTAAAACCTTAATGAATCAGAAAGGTTTTGATAAGATTACCATATCCGATATTACAAAAAGCTGTGGTCTCAACCGCCAGACTTTTTATTATCATTTTCAGGATAAATTCGAACTGTTAAACTGGATTTTCTACCATGAGGTTATCGCCGTCTTAACGGACGGTTTGAATCTGGATAACTGGCAGGAAAATCTGCACCGGATGTTAAAAGTAATGGAAGCAAATAAAGTGTTTTACCAGAATGCCATTAACCAATCTTTTCAGAATGAATTCTCTGAATATTTAATCGAGATTGCAGTGGGACTTTTCTGTAACATTATCGAGAATCTGGCTGGTGATGGTAAACTGGAAGAAGAGGATAAGAAATTTATTGCAGAATTTTATGCGTTTGGAGTGGTTGGAATAATTGTATCCTGGGCAAAAGGCGGAATGAAGAAGTCTGCGGCCGTTATGATACGACAGATTGCAACGCTGGTAGAAGACAGCAAATCGTTTGCGGTAAAAAGATATTTTGAAAAACTGCACTGAATAAATATTGTATTTGGATAGCATTGGAAAAAGGGAAACTGCCGCTATACGACAGTTTTCCTTTTTTGTATAACTTTACGACAAAGAGGTCTAACTGTATAAATACAAATAAAAAACTTTATGTTATACTCTCCCGTGAAAAAAGGAGATGATGACATGAAAGTGAATTTAAGACCAAAAAAAATAGCTCCGGTCATTGTTATTATCGGAGTGATTATTATCCCTTTACTGTACAGTTATTTTTATCTCGGCGCATTCTGGGATCCCTATTCCAGTCTGGATACCCTGCCGGTAGCCATTGTAAACGACGATAAAGGTGCGGTAATTAATGAGGAAGAACGTAACCTTGGAAATGAAATGTGTGACGAACTAAAGGAAGATGCTTCCCTTAAATTTGTCTTTACGGATGTTGATACCGCCAAGGCCGGAATGGAAGGAAAGAAATACTATGCCACCATTACGATTCCGGAGAACTTTTCCGAAAGTGTAAAGTCTGCAGAGACAGCGGATAAACAAACAGCGGTGATTACCTATACCCCCAATGAAAAAAGGAATTACCTGGCTTCACAGATATTAAACAACGCGGTATCGACCATCGAAAAGTCGGTGCGTTCCAATATTAACGGAGAACTTACCGCAAAACTATCTGAAGAATTAACCAGTGTACCAGATGAGCTTAAGAAGCTATCCGACGGTTTAAACCAGTTATATGACGGATCTGCTGAGCTTTTTAACGGCACAGGGGATTTAAAAAGCGGAGCCCAGGACTTACAGACAGGGGCCGGAAAGCTTTCTGACGGTACCAGGCAATTAAAGGACGGAGCAGTAAGCCTTCAAGAGGGGATTACATCCCTGGCTGCCGGATCGGATAAATTATCTTCCGGAAGTTCCGGGTTAAAGGAAGGAACAAAGAGCTTTCAAAGCAAAATGTCGGAATACCAATCCGGTATGGGGAAAGCATCCAAAGGCGGAAAAGCCTTAAGCGATCATATGGCAGATCTGGATGAGGGTATCGCATCCCTGCTTACCGGCGCCAAAAAACTGGAAACCTCCACAGAAAACATTACGGAACTATCCTCCGGAGCAAAAAGCCTGGCAGCAGGTGCATCCCAGTTAAATACCGGACTGGTAAGCTATGCGGACGGTGTGGATACACTGATTGCCAATGTAACGGATACAACAAATGTGTTAGCTGCATATGCCCAGGCTACCGGAGACAAGACGATCTCTGCTTTAGCTGCTAAACTGGCCAGTGAAGAAAATGTAAGCCGTTTAAAGCAGTTAAAAGGAGCTTCTGAGACGCTGAAAACAGCATCCGCACAGATTTCATCAGGTGCTGCGCTGTTATCAGATTCTACCGCCGATATGAGCCAGTTAAAAACTGCAATCGGTCAGTTAAAAACAGGTCTTGAAACTGCGAAGACTGGTTCCGGTACAATTCTAACCGGTACCCAAACCTTAAGCGGCAGTTTAAATCAATTAAATACGGCTGCCAAACAGTTAAGCGGTGCTTCCGTTAAAATAAGTACCGGTGCGGCCGGCCTGGATTCCGGTATCGCATCCATGCAAAGCGGAACAAAAGAATTAAGTACCGGAGCCGGAATCTTAACCGATGGTACAGCCGGTATTGATGAGGGTGCCAGGGCATTAAAAGCGGGCACTGATAAACTTGTAAATGGTGCTTCTGATCTGCAGGAAGGAGCAGAGAAGTTAAATGATGGTATCAAGACAGCCAAAGACGGAGTGGAGGATTCCATGACGGATGCCGGGAAACAGATTAAAAATCTCACCGGACTTGAGGAATATGCCAAAGATCCTGTGGAAGTAATCAGAGAGCCGTATGCTCCCGTACCTAATTACGGAACCGCTTTTGCACCGTATTTTATGTCCTTGTCCCTATGGGTCGGAGGGCTTATGATCTTCTTTGGAATATATCTGGACGCAGATGAGAAATTCAAATTATTATCCAGAAACTCCGGCAATAAAGTAGCGAGGACCTTTATCTACCTTTTTATCGGCTTTTTACAGGCTGTTATATTAGGCCTGGTGCTGTTATTCGGTCTGGGATTAAAGGTGAATCATCTGGGAATGTTCTTTGTTTCCTGTATTCTGGTTTCCCTGGTATTTATCTCAATCATCCAGTTTTTCCTTATCTTCTTTAAAGATATTGGTAAATTCCTGTCACTGGCGCTCCTGATATTACAGTTAACATCCTGCGGTGGTACTTTCCCTATGGAGACCGTTCCCGGGCTATTTAATGCTTTATATCCGTTTATGCCCATGACTTATTCGGTAGGATTATTTAAAGAAGCCATCAGCGGGGCAGGCAGCACCTCCCTGGCCTGGTATAATGCAGGAATCCTAATGGTTATCTTTTTCGTCTTTCTTGGGTCCACACTTTTGTTTACGGGTGCAAAAAAGGTAAAAGAAAGCCGGTTGACGGAAGCAGAAGCATAGCATTTTACAAAATAAATAAAGGGATAACGAAATAATTTAACAGTAAATTATTTCGTATCCCTTTATTTAAATTATTTTAAAATCCTGTTATTAAACTAGATATTTAAATTATAAAAGTAATGATTATTGGGTTGCCGAACAAAGTATCATTACAATTTTAGTTAGTCACAATATACAAACTATTAACCACTAATTATCAGCAGCTTCAATGAAAAAGTCTACCCGTCGGTTCTTAGCTCTTCCGGTTTCCTTATCGTTGTCAGCAATCGGATAGTATTCACTGTAACCGACAGCTGAAAATTTCTTAGGATTAAGACCGGAGGTTTCCAACAGCCATTTAAGCACGTTAACGGCACGGCTTGTAGAGAGTTCCCAGTTACTTTCATACTGGGAGGTTTTTATCGGATGATCATCGGTATGTCCTTCAATCCGGATGATTTTTATGGATTCATCATAGATGTTTAATATTTTAGATATTTTATCCAGTATTGGTACTGATTTTGGATTGATATCGGCCTTTCCGGAATCAAAAAATACGGATGCGGCTACCCGCAGTAAAATTTCTTTATTCCCTTGCTTTGATACGCTTAGTTGATCCGAAAGTCCGGTTTCATTTATATAATCTTTTATGTATTCATACAGGTTGTTGAATTCTTCCTCTTCGGTCATAGCATTCTGATTATCCCCATTTAAGTCTTCCGCCATAACACTTTCCTGATCCGGCATGATACCCTCATTACCAGGCATAATACTCTCTGGGCCGGACAAATCGGAACTTTCGAAAGGAGAAGCAATAATTACCCGGTCATTTGCCGCCCGTGTTTTTTGTATTTCAATCGCCTGGCTCATCATGGCAAATGCAAATAAAATTACGAATATGGCCAGAAGATCTGTCATTAAATCACTGTAACTATCCTGCCAGCTGGCTTCATCTCCGTCATCGTCATCTTCAGCAAAGCTGCCAAATCTATTTCCGTTTCTCATGGTTGGCTAGCCATCTCCTTTGTATTTAAGATATCGATTGATTCACTTTCCTCATATTCACTCAGTTCTTCCAGGGCAATATTGGAATAGGCTGCTAATTCTTCCTTAATCAATTTTGGATTTTTACCTTGATGAATGGAAGCAAGACCTTCAATCAATAATTCTCTTCGGGATTCTTCTTCTTTGCTCATAAACTTCAGTTTCTTGCCCATGGGTGCAAAGATTACATAAGCAAGAAAAGCTCCATAAAAGGAGGAAACCAGCTCAAGAGCCATCATGGGTCCTAGTACCGTTGGATCATCCAGGTTATTTAACATGGGGATTAGTCCTACATAGGTACCAAGAAGACCTAAAGCAGGTGCATTGGCGCCGATCATGTCAATCATAGCGGAACCCTTTTGGTGTCTTTGTTTCATGAAATAGGTAGAACCTTCCAGCAGGTTTCTGAGCTGCTCTTCATCCGCACCGTCCACGATAAGCTGAATTCCTTTTTTTATAAATTCATCGTCGGTATACTGATCAACATAATCTTCCAGAGCTAAAATACCGTCCCGCCGTGATATTTCAGAAAACTTAACTAATATCATAATGTCTTCTCTTAAATCGTATTCACCCTTTTCAAAAGACCTTTTAACAACAGCTCCAAAAGTTTTTAATCTCTTTAGAGGAAAAGCGGTTATTACAGTTCCCAAGGTACCGCCGAAAATAATAAAGAATGAAGGTAAATTCCAGAATAAAAGCGGTTCTCCGGTTACGATAACCGACCCGACTATAAAGGCTACACCTATAAACAAACCAATTGCTGTAGTACTTATTAACCGTGACAATATATAAACCTCCTTGTTTTACTATAAAATTATGTCCGGGCTGCTGTTCCCGGCCGCACATAGGAACATACTGCTAATCTGCAATAGACTGATTTGCTGTGATAAGATCTGTTATTGGCGGCATTTACACAGCATATAATAACTATATCGGAGGCCTTTGAAATAAAATTAATATAAATTGTAAATATAATAAAAAATATAACAATTTGTAAAGTATGTATCAATTAATTGATAAAAGATATATATTGACAAAGCTTTCTGAAATGATATAATAAATTAAACAATTACAGGCAAAAGCGTTGACAAGGAGGAGTACTTGCTTATCCGGATGCACAGAGAGAAGATGGCCGGTGAAAATCTTCGTAATGGAAGCAGGGAAGTAGCCTTTGAGCTTTGGATCCAACGGATAAGTAATTTATCCTAGTAGTCTCCAACGGAATTTTCCGCCGTTATATGGAAAGCAGTATCGGAAGTTATTTTCCCGTACTGAATAAGAGCAGTTTTATACTGAATTTTAGGTGGTACCACGGACTTTTAGTTCGCCCTGAGCTTTTTAGCTCAGGGCTTTTTTTATTTCACAGAAAAACGCATCCTATGAAATAAAAAACTTTATTCCACAGAGTATTATCGGTGAAGTCTTTGGTGTCAGACTCTTGCTATATCCGGTCAATATGCAGTGCTGCTTGTATTTGTAATGATAAGGAGGTCCTTTAATGGAGAACAAGTACAATTTTAAAACAGCGGAAAAAGAAATGCAGGATTTATGGAAAGAAAACGAAATCTACCAATTTCGGAACGGAAAGGAGAGGAAAGTATTTTCAATTGATACACCGCCTCCTACGGTAAGCGGAAGTCTTCATATCGGCCATGTATTTTCCTATACCCAGGCGGAGATGATTGCCAGATTTAAGAGGATGCAGGGTTATGACGTATTTTACCCCTTTGGCTTTGACGATAATGGATTACCCACCGAGCGGCTGGTTGAAAAAGAGGAGAAGCTCCGTGCCAGAGAACTGCCCGGAAGTGAGTTCAGGAATAAGTGTATGGCTGTTTCTGAAAAATATGAAGAGGAATTTAAGGGGATGTGGGAAAGCCTTGGATTTAGTGTTGACTGGAATCAGACATACCGCACCGTAGCCCCTGATACCCAGCGGATATCCCAGCGTTCCTTTCTTGAGCTGGTTCAAAAGGGAAAAGCTTACCGCAAAGAGTCGCCGGTATTATGGTGTACCGAATGCCAGACTTCTATTGCACAGGCAGAATTGGAGACAAAGGACCTTGAAAGTACTTTTAACTACCTGGAGTTTTTGACGGATACAGGCTCACTTACCGTAGCCACCACCCGTCCGGAACTGTTATACGGCTGTGTATGTCTCTTTGTTCATCCGGAAGATAAACGCTATGCCGGTTACGTTGGGAAAAATGTAAAAGTACCCCTGTATGATTTTTGGATTCCGGTTCTGACGGACGAGGAAGTTAGTATGGAAAAAGGTACCGGCGTTGTTATGTGTGCAACCTTTGGTGATACCACCGATGCCCTTTGGTTTGAGAAACATAAACTTCCGCTGAAACAGGTAATCCTCACCAATGGAAAAATCAGCGAGGAAGTACCTTTTATCGGAGGAAGAAAAGTTAAAGATGCTAGGGAAGCTATTTTGTGCCTCTTAAAAGATAAGGGTTTGTTAATCAAACAGGAGGAAATCACCCATACCGTTGCAGTTCATGAACGGTGCGGGAAAGAAACGGAGATTATACCGTCCAGCCAGTGGTACATTGATGTATTAACGGAGAAAGAAAGATTCCTAAATGCAGCGGATGAAATTAACTGGTATCCTCATAGCATGAAGACCAGATACCGGCTCTGGGTTGAGAATCTGAAATGGGACTGGTGCATTTCCAGGCAGAGGTATTTTGGTGTACCTTTTCCGGTATGGTACTGCAAAGAATGCGGCAGGGTAGTATTGGCGGAGGATGACCAGCTGCCGGTTAATCCATCAGAAAGTAATCCCAAACAACCCTGTACCTGCGGCTGTTCGGAATTTATACCGGAAACAGCGGTTATGGATACCTGGGCGACTTCTTCGGTAACCCCTTTGATTAATGCCAGATTCGGGGAAGAGGATGACCGCAGTGATATTCTGCTGCCTATGGGCTTGCGGGCACAGGCTCATGAAATTATCCGTACCTGGGCATTTTATACCATTGTTAAAAGTCTGTATCATACGAATCAGATTCCCTGGAAGGACATCATAATCAGTGGATTTGTACTGGCCAAAAAGGGAGAAAAAATCAGTAAATCCAAAAACAATGCGGCGTCCTCCCCGGTACGTTTAATTGAAACCCATTCTGCGGATGTTTTAAGATACTGGGCGGCCAATACCAGGCTGGGAACGGATACGTTTTTTTCCGAAGATGAATTAAAAACAGCGAAAAGATTCGTAACGAAATTGTGGAATGCTTCCAGATTTGTTGCAGACAGGTTAAGTGACTGGAAACCGGAGAGTATAAAAGCAGAGCAAAAGTGCGAGCCTTTTCTGCTTCCGGTAGATTGCTGGATTTTGGAACGGGTGAAGGAAACCACTTTAAAAGCCGGAAAGCTTCTGGAAGAATACGAAATCGGTCAGGCCAGACATGAAATCGACGAGCTGTTTTGGAAGGATTTCTGTGATTATTATATCGAGATTGCAAAGGAAAGGCTGTATCAGCCGGAAAAACACGGGATAAAGGAAAGGGCATCCGGACAGTATGCCATGTACCATGCTTTTCTTGGTATTCTGAAATTATATGCAGTTTATACGCCGCATATTGCTGACTATATCTATCAGGAATTATACCGGCAGAGGGAGAAAGTGTTATCCATTCATCAGACCGTTTGGGAACAGGAAGATATATTAAACGATGAAATACTCTGTTTCGGTGAAGAACTTAAGAAAACCATAATGGAGGTAAGAAAATATAAGTCCGAAAAGAATCTGTCCATGCGGGAGGAAATAGGGACGGTAACCGCTGTTTGTAATGAAAGTACAGAAAAGTATTATAGGGATACGGAAAAAGATATACTGGCGTGTACTAACAGCAGGAAGCTTATCTACCTGGTAAAGAAATAGACAATTCTTACTATAAATACTTTTATGTTAAAAGCTAATATGTTATGATAATGAACAGGAAACATCCCGATGTGGCAGACAGGCACCCTATGGAGCATGGTCTCATTCATTATTAGTCAACCAATATTGATTATGAATGAGACCGTGCATTGGCCTGGCTCAAAGGATTGATAGCGGGGTTCTTTCTTTTTGGGATATCAAGCTTTCATGGTGTATCGGGTGGAGATTAGTATTTTAATTAAAAGACGAAGACAGATTTTGGAGGAGCGTATGGCGGGGTTTTTACTTTCATTTAATGTGGTATTTCCCATGTGTATCTTAATGGCACTGGGGTATGCTTTAAAACGTGGGATACATATAACGGATTCTACCCTAAAACAGATTAACAAGATGATTTTTACTATATTTTTACCGGTAGTGCTGTTTAAAAATATTTATACTTCGGATTTTGTTACGGATGTAAATCCATTATTACTGCTTTTTGGTGCAGCAGGCAGTTGTGTCACTTTTATTATACTGTACTTTCTGATGCCGCATTTTGTAAAATCAAGAAGTGATGCGGCTACTTTGGTTCAGGGAATCTTCCGTTCCAATAATGTACTGTTTGGATTAACCATTGTAGGAGCGATTTACCCGGAGGGTGAAGTACTGGGTATGGTTTCCTTATTGGCAGCGTTGACCGTATTTATTTACAATACTCTGGTGGTTTTTCTGTTTGAATCATACCGCGATTCCACTATGAATGTGAAAAGTGTGATACTCGGGGTAGCCAAAAATCCTATGGTAATCGGTATTTTTATAGGCATTGTTCTGCTTTTTTCAGGAATAAAACTGCCGGATATGCTTATGGAAGTGGTAAATGACGTCGGAGGGATTGCCACACCCCTGGCTTTAATTGTTCTGGGAGGTACTTTTACCTTTAACGGTTTTAACCGCTACCGGTATAAACTCATGGCAGCGGCCCTGGGCAAACTTATCGTTATACCGGCGCTGGTACTGCCCGTAGCCGTGTTAGCAGGCTTCAGAGGCCCGGAACTGGTGGCTTTAATGGCATTATTTGGATCACCTACGGCAGTGGCATCCTTTACCATGTCCGATCAGATGGGAGGCAACGGGGAACTGGCTGCCCTGATTATTGTGGTAACCTCCATAGGCTCTATATTAACGTTATTTGCGTGGACATTGATCGGCAGTCTATGCGGTGTCATTTAGCGTTTAATCCCAGTCCTCATCGAAGCGCTGGGGGACTTGCGGATCATAGAGGGGACAGTCAAAATCCAGCAAAATGTCAATAAAAACATTCATATCTTCCTCATCCATTTCATAACAGTCAATGCGAAGGAATTGATCATTTACAGTAACCTGAAAAGAACCTTCCGTTTCTGATTCAAAATCATATAAACCTGTTCGTTCCCAGGTAATAAATTCGATGGAAATTTTTTTAAGAATTTTTTCAACCGGTATGGTTTCAATTCCGGTAACCGGATTACCTTCGCATAATTGTTCATATGCTGTCTGAGGTTCCATATAAATTCCTTTTTTATATTTCCAAAAACCCAATTCGTAGCTCATGTATGTATTCTCTCTTTCGTTGATGTCATAAGTTGATTTTTTTTATGGTTCAGGTAGCAGGACTTGTCCATGATTTTATGTGACAAATCCGGATTTTCGACGTAGCCGTATTGTAACTTGGATGCAATATGCGTTTAACATCTGCAAGCTCTAACCGGAATTTACAAGCCAGCTTGAAATTCTGCTTGGAGCTTTATTGTATAATGTATATAGTGCGTGTAAATTATATTTTACTCTAATGGGATTATAAACACGGTTACAAGCCGTATTCTGTTTCATTATATCATAATGAACTTTTATTATATATAGAAACATGGAAAACAAATTCTGGAATTTGGAGCCGCCAGCAAAAACTCATATAATATACACCTTCGATGCAATCATTTTAGGTAAAATCGGATGACTCAGTCAATTTTATTAGCTGCATTAGACAGCATTTTAAAAAGACAGAGGGCGTGCTGTAACCAGAGTCACAGGCAGTTGTTTAAAAGCTTTTCAGGCAAAGAAAAGAAAATAAAAATATTAGGCTCTAGAGTAAAATCAGTAATAAAGAAAAGATATATCGGGATATTTTTTATTGACGTAAATAAAGAAGAGCGGAGAAAAATTATAATTTCATAAGTATATAATTTATTCACTTGAAATTGACATGCGTGTCGTTTATAATTATAAAATGACACGCGTGTCTTTTTGTATCAGGAATTTGAGCGATAAAACGAAACCTGATTCTTATATAAAAACTAAAATTTGAGGAGGATTAACAGAAAATGTCACCAAAAGTAACAGATAAATATAAAGTGCAAAAAAAGCAAAGGATTCTGGAGGCAGCCAAAAGTGTTTTTATACGAAAAGGCTACAGAGGTGTGACTATGAAGGATGTTGTAGATGCATCAGGACTTAGCAGAGGCGGAGTATATCTATATTTTTCAAGTACGGAGGAAATATTCCGTTCGCTTATAGAGGCTTCTGATGATAATTATTCATTGTTAATAGATCAGCTTAGTAATGATAAGAAAACAGCATGGGAGGGAGTAGTTCAATTAATTGAAATCGTTATGAATAATATAGTTTCTATAGAAGAGGGACTAGCGGCTGCAATCTATGAATACTTCCTGGTTGTAAATCGGAAGGGGCAAGTAAGGGAATTGTTAATGAGACGTTTATACAAAACGATAGACAGTTTAAGAGTTCTATTGAATCATGGTATTGAAAATGGGGAATTTCATCCGGTGTTTTCGATTGATGAAATATCTAAATTCCTGCTTTTTGTTATGGATGGGGTTTCTATAAACATGATCCATTTGGGTGAAGAAAATGTAAACGTAAAGAAACAAGCAGATCAATTAATACTATATCTGCAGCAGGCGCTGCAGGTGAATGGCTGTGACTGCCCCGCGAAAAATATTTAGAGGTGCAGAAGTTGAAGAATAATAAAAGGTGTATATTTAATTTAATATGTATTCTAACTGGTATCTGCGCCTTCGTTAGTGCTAACATAGCCTATGCCATGTCCAGAGTTCAGGAATTTGTCAGAATGTTTGGATTAATTCTTATAATTGCTCCTTGTGTGTTAACAGCAGCTTTTATTTCGTTATTGGGGTTATCCTATAAATGTAATGTGAAAAAAAAATTTAGGTTATGGAATCTATTCAAGGATGTATGTGCCGTAACTTTTGCCGGATGGATATTATTGGCGGGATGTTTCTATTTTTTTAAAGAAGCGGTTTTATATACAAATAGCCCTGTTCGGCAGGAGTTATTAAACAAAATACATTCGCAGGATAATTTTGAAGAGATCAGTATAAAAGTAGAGAGTGACATCTGTCTGCAGGGATTTTTATATAAAGATAGTCACGAAGGTAAAACACCTTTAGCCATCTATTTTGGCGGAAGAGGAGAGGAAGCATCTTCTATTGTTGAATATGCTTCTAAGACTAAGGGATATTCTTTAGCCTTTATTAATTACAGGGGATGCGGACGGAGTAATGGAACCCAAAGCAGAGAGGATATTATAGCAGATTCCATGGCTATATATGATTATTTTGCTGCCAGAAGTGATATTGACAATGATAACATTATATTGATAGCACACAGCCTTGGAACAGGGGTGGCAATAAATCTTGCGGCTGAAAGAAAGGTAAAAGGAATTGCATTATCAGCGCCTTATGATCAATATACCTCTGGTGTTATTCAGGACAAAGTCCCTTTAATACCTGTTAAAATATTGCTTTCGGATGAGTTTGATTCGTTGGCTATTGCACCTAAGCTAACAATACCGGCACTTTTTCTCTTAGCCGAAAAGGATAGGACAATAATTAGAAGCAGATCCATGAGACTGTATAATAGTTGGGGAGGGAGAGCAGAATCGGTAATAATAGAGGGAACTCATCATGAAAATATTACTATAAATAATTATACCTGGAAAAATATTAATAACTATATAGATAAATTAATTAACCATTAACCTGAATAAATCAAGAAACTCTGGCAACCATTCTGAACACTTCATAATTTTATCACCACGAATAATTAGGAGATGAATAAATAGATTGGAGGATTGATAAATAATTTCTGGAATTTGGGGTTGCCAAACCAAAACTCATGTGATATACTTTTCCGAAATAACAATTTTTAGGAGAAATCGGATGAATCAGTCAATTCTAATTAACTGCATTAGCCACCCATTTTGTATGGAATCTTAGCCTCTGTATCTAACGTTAAGCGTAGATGCAGATGTAAGCTTTCCATTTGTGTCTATGCGGTTAAGAGTTGGTTTATCCTATTATAGAAAAACCGCGTTGTATATTATTTTCCAGAACCGGAAAATTTTATCCAGGGCGGTTTTTTATTTATTTCCGGGTAGGAAAGCAGTAAAAACTGCGGTAAGCGTGTTACACACCGGTCATTTAATTGACCGGTTTATAACAATAAAAACGTCAGGGGGAAATTAAAATGGAGGTAATCAAAGTCAGGCAGTTATCCAAAACCTTTCAGGTAAAGGTAAAAGAACAAGGATTAGGCGGCAGTGTAAAATCCATAATGAAACCGAGGTTTAAAACCATTCAGGCGGTGGATGACATCAGTTTTGATGTCCAGCAGGGTGAAATCCTTGCCTTTATCGGACCCAACGGAGCCGGAAAAAGTACAACGATAAAAATGCTTACGGGTATTCTATACCCGGATAATGGAACCATGTCGGTTATGAATATTAACCCGGCGGAAAAAAGAAAAAAATTATCCTATACCATCGGTACGGTATTCGGTCAAAAGGAACAATTATGGACCCATCTGACTCCTTATGACAATTTTAAATTCTTTGGTGCCATTTATGACTTATCCGATTCGGAAACCGAAGCACGGATACAGGAAATGGCTGCTGTGTTTGACCTGGAGAGTTTTATAAATACACCGGTCAGAAATCTGTCCTTAGGCCAGAGAATCCGCTGTGAAATTGTAGCATCCCTGATTCATCGGCCTCAAATTCTGTTTCTGGATGAACCCACCATAGGACTGGACCCGGTAGTAAAGGAAAATATCCGGGAACTTATCAAGAAAATGAATAAAGAATATAAAACCACCATTTTCCTTACCAGTCATGATATCGGGGACATTGAAAAGCTCTGCAAGCGGATTATCATTATTAACCATGGGAAAATTGTATTGGACGATACCATGGAGAATTTGAAATATCATTATTTGAATAAAAAAATACTGGAAGTGAAATTAAAAGAAGCTGCCCGGATACAAGCGGAAGATGGAATCACCATATTAAAAAGCAAAGGCGGAAATATTAAACTGGAGGTGGATACAAAAAAGAAAAAAATCAGGGATGTTTTTTATCTGTTTGATTCCGATAACCTGTTGGATATTACCATATCCAATATCCCGCTGGAATCCATTATTACAGAAGTTTATAAGGCAGGAAAACTGACGGGAGGCGTTTGATATGAGAAAATATCTTTATATTTATAAAGCCACTTTAATGGAAAGCCTTCAGTATATTCTGAATATTCTGCTGGGGTTTGTCAGCTTTTTTATTATACTTTTTATTTTTTTCAATCTGTGGGACTATATCTATTCGGACTCTCAAAACATAATCGGAGGATATACCATAAAACAGATGATATGGTATGTCATTATTACGGAAATCATGTGGTTTGGCACCAGAAATACGACCCTCACCGCCCAGATCAGCAATGATATTAAAAGCGGTGCCATTGCCTACGGAATAAATAAGCCCTACAATTATATGTTTTATATTGCGGCAAGGCATTTTGGAGAGATTACGGTTAAGTTTTTTTTGTTTACCGGGGTGGGAATTCTCATCGGATTGCTCTTTACCGGCAGACTCCCCGGTTTTCAGGTACTTTATCTGCCTTTTATGGCGGCAGCAGTTTTTCTGGGTGTGCTCATAAACAGTTTAATCCGTATTGGCATCAGCATTCTATCCTTCTGGATTGAGGATTCCGGGCCGTTTCACTGGATTTTTGACAAACTGCTCATCGTAGTGGGCACATTGTTTCCGGTTGAAGTATTTCCGCTATGGATACAGCCCCTGATTAAAGTAACGCCGATTTTTGTGATTACTTACGGTCCGGCAAAATTAATTATTGATTTTTCCATGGGAATGTTCTTAAATGTTTTACTGGTGCAGCTGGCTTATCTGGCAGTAACCGTTTTGATCCTGACAATCTTATTCCGGAGAGGAGTGGCAAAACTAAATGTTAACGGAGGTTAAGAATCAGCTGAAAGTAATATTGCTTTCGGTAAAATATAATATTATGAGGGAAATGACCAACCACATAACCTTTGCAACCAATATCCTGTTTATGATGTTAAACAATGCTATCTTTATTATCCAGTGGCTGCTGTTCTTTCAGCTGAAAGATAATATTGGGGGATACAGAATCGGTGATATTCTGGTTTTATGGGGGCTGGCCGCCAGTACCTTCGGATTTGCCCATATTTTTTTCAAACGGGCTTTTGACTTACCCGATTTAATTATTAACGGAAAGCTGGACTCCTTTCTGGTTCAGCCTAAAAATGTACTCCTTGGAGTCATTTCTTCCGGAACCAGTACCTCTGCCATAGGTGATTTGCTATACGGGTTTATATTATTGTGCGTGTTTAAGTTCAGTCTGGTAAACTTAATATTATTTGCTGTCGTAACAGTGACGGGGGGACTGATACTCACTTCTTTTGCAGTGATATTGGGCAGTTTATCCTTCTGGATTGTAAAAGGGGATATACTGTCCGGCAATTTGGTGGGAGCAATGGTTAATATGTCAACGTTTCCGGACGGTATCTTTAAAGGTGTTGTAAAACTGCTGCTGTATTCTGTCATTCCGGTCGGGTTGGCGGTTTATCTGCCCATTCAGCTGATTATCAGCTTCCATATAGGGTATCTCCTTATCATTCTGGGCTTTACGGCATTTATAGTCTGGATGGCCTTTGTTGTATTTTATAAAGGATTAAGAAGATATTCTTCCAGCAATCTGATGAGTGCAAGAATATAAGAGAGATATGGGAATATGATTGTATATCCGGTTCTTTCCGATATGGTAAATGGTGCAGGAAATACAAATTTCTGGATTTAGTTACAAACAGATCTAACTTTAAAAAAGGCATAATTTATAATTTTATATACATTTTACTTGAAAAATGTCGTCCATAAGCTTATCATTCTTCATAGTGTTTATATTTCACAGAAAAGTAACTGTTTGGCAAACCGGGGGAAAATGAACGGACGGATGAAGCTAACAGCGCCCAGGAAACCGGATAGTTGCGGTAAAATTATGGAGGCATCTTAGTAATGAACAGGTTAAAACCAAAATTGTTTTCCGTCATGAAAACATACACAAGGCAGCAGTGCATCAAAGACGTGACCGCGGGAATTATCGTGGCGATTATTGCATTACCTCTATCCATTGCTTTGGCACTGGCATCGGGAGTAACACCGGAAAGGGGCTTGTATACAGCGATTGTAGCAGGTTTTGTCATAGCTTTTCTGGGAGGCAGCAGGGTGCAGATATCCGGTCCTACCGCCGCGTTTGCCGCCATTGTGGCAGGAATTGTAGCAAAAGAAGGTATGGAGGGGTTGATCATAGCCACTATAATGGCAGGTATTATCCTGATAATTATGGGGATGCTGCGGCTTGGCAGCCTGATCCGTTTCATACCCTATACTATAACCACCGGCTTTACCTTTGGTATCGCCGTAACCATATTTATCGGGCAGATAAAAGATTTTTTGGGGTTAACCTTTCAATCCCGCCCCATTGAAACGCTGGAAAAAGCCATTGCCTGTTTCGAAAATATCGGAACGATTAATTATTATTCTCTGCTGGTTGGTGCCCTGGCTCTGGGTATTTTGATCTTCTGGCCGAAGGTAGGCGGCAAAATCCCGGCATCTTTTGTAGCTGTAATCGTAACGGCAGTGTTAGTTAAAATCTTCGCCATTCCGGTAAATACCATAGGCAGCCTGTATGAATTATCGGCAAAGCTTCCCATGGTACAGCTGCCGGAGTTTAGTTTGAGTACCATCGGCAATCTCATACCCGATGCAGTTACAATCGCCATTTTAGCCGGTGTTGAATCCCTGTTATCCTGTGTGGTAGCTGACGGCATGATTGGCAGCCGGCACAGATCTAATATGGAACTTATAGCCCAGGGAGCGGGAAATATCTGTTCCGGGTTATTTGGCGGCATACCCGCCACGGGTGCAATTGCAAGAACGGCAGCTAATGTGAAAAACGGAGGGCGTACGCCGGTTTCAGGAATGGTTCATTCGGTTACGCTGCTTCTTATCCTCGTCGTATTGATGCCCTATGCAGCCCTGATACCTATGCCTGCCATAGCAGCCATATTATTTATGGTAGCTTATAATATGAGTGAGTGGAGGATATTCGTAAGTCTTTTAAAGAACTCTCCCAAAAGTGATATTCTGGTAATGACAGTTACCTTTATCCTGACGGTTGCCTTTGACCTGGTTGTGGCAATCGAGGCAGGAATACTGCTGGCTGCAATTCTATTTATGAAGAGAATGGCAGATGTTACAGAGGTAGAGAGCTGGAAGTACATAAATGAAGAGTCCCGTGCGGAATCCTGTGGGGAATCTGCACAGGATGGAATGATTGATACGGAACAAAACCGGTATAAGAGAGTGCCAAAGAATACCTTAGTTTATGAAATTAACGGCCCCATGTTTTTTGGTGCGGCGGATAAGTTTATGAATATATCGCCGGAGGATCATATCGATGTTGTAATATTAAGGATGAGAAGTGTTCCGGCGATGGATGTGACGGCACTTCATGCACTGGAAGAAATATCGAAAAAGTGCAGGCAGCATCAGATTACCCTGATACTGTCCCATGTACAGACCCAGCCCCTGAATATGATGAAAAAGGCAGGATTTACTGCCAGAATTGGTAGGGAGAATTTCTGCGCTAATATTGATGCGGCACTGGAAAGAGCTGCAGAATTGGTTGTTTAAGACTATAATTTTGCACATTGACACAGATAGGGAGCAATGCTATATTGATACTAACGGAAAATTATCCCAGACTGCTCGGATATTTGCCGGTGCAGCCTGACAGTTTTACGATGAATGGAGTAGTGGAGGTATCAAAATGCAGGAAATTTTTAACCGAAGAAGTATCCGCAAGTTCAAGGATAAACCGGTAGAAAAAGAAAAAACAGAAAAATTACTACATGCCGCCATGCAGGCTCCCTCTGCAGGCAACCAGCAGCCCTGGGAGTTTATCGTGGTTGAAGAGAAATTAGCATTAAAGCGGTTGTCACAAATGACACCTTATTCCAAACCGGCGGAAGGCGCTGCTCAGGTATTGATATTGCTGGCAGATATGAGACAATTACGGCATCCAACCTTCTGGCAGCAGGATATGAGTGCGGCTTTGGAGAATATTCTTATTGAGGCAGTGCATCTGGAACTTGGCACTGTGTGGATGGGTGTAGCAACCAATGAAGCGGCGGAAGCTTTTTTATTTGATATGTACCAGTTTCCGGAGTATATTAAACCTTTTGCCCTGGTAGCTGTCGGTTACCCGGATGGTCAGGAGAATGTATATGTCGACCGCTATAAAAACGAAAAAGTACACTTCGAAAAATGGAACTGATTTCAGTGGGAAAACTCATTTGTTTTGCAATTATCTAAACAAAAACACAATAAAAGGAGAACAACAAGATGATTAAAATTGTAGCAAAGAATTACATCAAGAAAGACAAAACGGAAAATTACCTGGCAATTGCAGAGAAATTAGTAAAGGCTACCAACGATTTGGATGCAGGATGCCTTCACTATGGACTATACCAGGATTCCAACGATTCTCAGATCTTTACCTTTTTAGAGGAATGGGAAAGTGAAGACCATTTAAAATTACATATGGAAGCACCACATTTTAAGGAATTGGTTCCTGCTTTATCTGAATTCCAGGAAAAACCGGGCGAACTGAATATCTATAAAAGAGTAAAATAGCATGGACAGGAGTTTATGATGAGTGGAAATTTTCCAGTCAGAGAAACCGCTGAGAAAGAATTAATGGAAGCGGGAAGGATGAATCCGGGTTTATGGATCGGGCATTCCAGATATGTGGGACTGGCCTGTCAGAATATCGCCCAACTTTGCGGCAATATGGATCCGGAAAAGGCCTTTATCTTAGGGTTGCTGCATGATATCGGCAGAAGAGCAGGCGTAGTTTCCGAAAGGCACCTGCTGGAGGGTTATAGATTTTGTATGTCAAAAGGCTGGGACGATGTGGCTAAAATCTGTATCACCCATTCTTTTATGATACAGGATACAAAGACCTCCATTGGAAAATGGGATGTTTCAGAAGCAGATTTTTATTTTATGAGAGATTTTGTAGCTTCTGCTCAGTATGACGATTACGACAGACTGGTGCAGTTAGGTGATAATTTAGCCCTTGCCACCGGTTTTTGTCTTTTGGAAAAGCGGTTTGTGGATACGACCCGGCGTTACGGGGTTAATGAATATACGGTTCCAAGATGGAATGCCGTATTAAAAATAAAAGAATATTTTGAAGAGCGTATGGGTACGTCTGTATATCAGGTGCTGCCAGGGGTTAAGGAAAGTACTTTTGATCATCTGCTGTAAGGAATACGCTTCATACGTTTTAAAGTAAATCTAATATAAATTACTGTTAATTTCCTGACCTTCACAGCCGCCGGTACTCTGTAAGCCATATTACGGATAACGGCGGCTGTTTTGTTCTATTTATTTGCGCTGACGAAAACTCTATGCTATAATTGATAAAATTCAGGGCATATTTTATAACAGCAGGAGGAAACGGATGAAAGACAAATTAAAAAAACTGCAAAACCGTATTTTTCATTCTAATACGATCTTTACCCAGCTTGTACTGTTTACGGTTATCGTAAGCCTGGTTCCCATTCTGATTATAAGCGCCTTATTATTCCAAAAATTAAGCAGCATGGTAACTAAGGATCTGGTTAGTTCTCATTCCCAGCTGGTTGTCCAATACATGTCCAACGTAGAAGATAAGCTTTACCAGTACAAAAACAGTTTAAACCAGATTGCCAACAATACCATTGTTCTGGATACCTTACTGGATAATGCAGATAGCAGTAATCCATACATTAAAGGCAACAAGGTCAGTGCGGAAGTTACAAAATCCCTGCGTCTGGAAAGCCATAAGGAGCTGCGAAACTGCATGATTTATTCTGATATGGCTGACAATAAGATCTATGGTCCCAAAGTTGCCATGACAGAGGGGGCAAAGAGCGAAATTTGGTATTTAAATCATAAAGCACCGGAGGAAGAATACTTTATTTACTCCGCGGTGGGCGGCAAGAACGATGTTCTTTCCCTGATACAGAATATTGTTTATATTGATACCAAAACCTTTAAAAGACAGTATGTCGGGTTTATAAAACTGGATATTATCATGCAGAAACTCTTTGTACCCGCATCAGATCCCGAACAGTTGAAGTATCCATATGATATTATACTTCTGGACAAAGAAAATACTATAATCTATTCTTCTAACGAGAATTATAATACGATTCTTAACGGGATATCCTTCCCGCAGCTGCAAAATGGAGAAGTCAGTTATTACCGGGATGCAATGGTTAACAGTGCTTTCATACCGGACTACGGCCTGAAGCTGATCTTTTTGTTTAACAACAGCCAGTTAAATGAAAAAATGGCAGAAATGCAAAAAACCATCCTGCCCTTTATTATTATAATAATATCGGTTATTGTCATAACCGCTTTTATATTTACAAGAGGTTTTTCTGAACGGGTAGCAAGGCTTGTGAAAAAAATCAAGGTAGCCGAAACCGGTGACCTGACCATTACGGAAGAGATTGTCGGCAATGATGAAATTGCGATTCTGGATAAGCAGTTCAACCAGATGTTATATAAACTCAATGACCTGATTCATAAGAATTATATACAGCAGCTGGAGAAGAAGGAAACCGAGTTCCGGAATCTGCAGCTTCAGATAAATCCCCACTTTCTCTATAATACCCTGGAAATTATCAGCTCCATAGCAGCTGTAAAACAGGCATTTGCAATCTGTGAACTTTGCGAAAAACTAGGTGATATCTTCCGTTACAGCCTGGGTAAAAATTATGGGGAATATGTAACCGTAATGCAGGAATTGCAGCACACCCAGAATTATGTCTATATTCAGAAAACCAGATTTGGCAATAAGTTTGAGGTTTTTTACAACGTGGAGCCGGAGCTGGAGGATAAGAAGATACTTCGGTTTATCCTCCAGCCCATTGTGGAAAACGCCATAACTCATGGTTTGAGCCGTATTACAGGAAAAGGAACCCTGGAAATATTAATCAGCCGGGAATATGCCCTGGCAGAAGAGGGCGGTATGCAGGTGGAAAGACTGGTTATAAAAATAGAAGATGACGGAATCGGTATGTCACCTGATCAGGTGGATACCTTAAACCGGTATATCAACAGCGAAGGCAGGGCATACGATGAAAACAGGCAAAGCATCGGTATCCGGAACGTTAACCAGAGAATAAAATTAGCCTGCGGAAATGATTACGGTATTACCATTGAAAGTGTCCAGTATCAGGGCAGCAGTGTTATCATACGTTTGCCGATGATTGGGAAGGGAGAGGAAGTGTCATGATCCAGAGCATTTTAATAGCAGACGACGAAGAGCTGATCCGACAGGGAATTATAGCCAGGTTGGAATATCTGAATATAAAACCGGCTGCCGTATACGAAGCTGAAAACGGCATTACCGCTCTGGAGATTTTAGAAGAGCACAAGGTAGATATCATGATTACCGATATCCGTATGCCGGATATGGATGGACTTACCTTAATCAATAAGACCAAACTCCTGTATCCTAAGATTCAGTATATTATTTTAAGTGGTTATGCCGAATTTGCTTATGCGGAACAGGCCATCCGGCTGGGGGTGAAGGCATATCTATTAAAGCCTATCTCTAATGAGGCCCTGAAAAAAGCCATGGAAGATGTACAGTCGGAATTAGAGGAAGGGGAGATGTTAAGCCGTGCCGTCAGCGAAGGAGTACGCTCTACCCAGGAGAAGAAAAGTCTGCTGTTTGAAAAGGATATGAATGAGCTGCTGTGTAATTCGGAAGAAACCAACGAACGAAAAAAGTTATATGATGTGGTAGATAAGGTATTTCCCATTAAAAACAAATGGGTGGTAGCCGCTATATTAAATATTGACGGGGACAGTTTTGAACAGAAACGGTTTGGATATAAGGACATTGATTTAGTACGGTTCTCCGTTAAGAATGTATTTCTTGAGCTGAATACCAGCTGTTATAAAATCATTGTAGGTAACCTGGCTAATATTAACCAGCTGTATACGGTATTTACCTCCGACCGGGGAGAGACCTTAAGAAAAGAAGTGGAACAGACCTTTACCAGACTTTTCAGCATCCTGTGGAAGCAGATGGGCATCTTGCTTACGGCGGGAATCAGTACGGTAAAACAGAGCTTATCGGCGGAGAATGCCAAAGAAGCCCAGGAAGCATTTTTGCAGCGGATGATTCATGGCAAGTCCAACCTGTATTTTTATGACGATATTAAACTTCTCGCCTCAGATTATTTTCCGGTGTCGGAACTGAATATGCTGCGCCAGTATGTGGAACGGCATGATGTGGGAAATATAGAATTTATGATTAATGAAGTATTCTCCGATGAACGGATAAAAAATCACAATATATCCTATGTACGGTTACTTTGGGTCAGAATAGTCGGAATACTTTTAAAGGCAGAGAATACCACCTTTGCCAAAGACAGCAGACATGTGGATAAACTGGTACTTAATTTTGAAGTTCTGGATTCCTTTCATTCCGTAGCGGAACTTAGAAACTATTTGTATTCTCTTATTCTGGAAGGGATCCGGACCGACGGGGATATTGATATCAATTCAAAAAATAAGATAAAACTGGCAATCCGGTATATCCGGGATAATTATAACCAGGATATTGCTATTAATGATCTGGCAGAAAAGTTTAGCATGAGCCCAAATTATTTTTCTGCCGTATTCAAGCGGGAGACCGGCCAGACTACCGTCAATTTTATTAAAGACCTCCGGCTGAAAAAGGCCTGTGAATATCTGGCTCATTCGGAGAAAAGCGTTGTGGAAATCTCGAAAGAAGTCGGCTATGAGGACAGCCAGTATTTCTTTAAGGTATTTAAAAAAGCCATCGGCCAGACACCCCTGCAATACAGAAAGGTGCATATGTGATTGCAGGAGTGGAGACTTAATTATGAGATTAAAAAAGAGTCTGGCTTGCCAGACTCTGGGTAATGAGTGCCAGACTTTGGCACAGGTTTGCTTATATATATATTTGCGTAAGCTTATAACAGATTTTTAATTCAGGCGGATAACAGGTGCTACTGCAACTAAGTTTTCGATACTGGTATCCTTTTGATATAATTTTGGAATAATTATGGTTTCACCGTCTAATTCTTTAATGGTAACAGTAACGGTACCTTCTGCCGGAAATTCTTTGGTAAGGGTGCCTTTTTTTGTGCGTAAGGTAAGGTAATAGAAATCCTTCTTGTCATGAAGGAATCCGGGCTTACCCGTTTCTTCAAGGGTAAAGGTAAGAGACTCCTTAACAGGTTCCTCTTTACATAGGAGCAGCGGACCTTTTGAAATCCAGGTTTTTTTCTGGTTTAGAGCGGTTTCCAGTTCATTTTCAATATCTCCTGCCGGACTGCCTTCAATAAAAGTGGCATACTGGTTTTTCATATCCCACCGTCCATGTAAATCCATACCGCAGGTAAAGGCCAGGGTATAGCCCTGTAAAACCAATTCCTCCCACCATAATAAACCCCGTTCATTTACTTCATGGAGAGGCTCCGGGTTATTAAATATTTCAATGAAATCAAAGGAATTAAAATCCGTGACTTTCATATCAAAGCGGCAGCCTCTGGCGAATGGATCGCCGTAGGAAAAAGGATGTGCAATACCCACCAGAGCCCCTTTTTCTTTAGCGGCTTTAAAAAGCAATTCCGGTTTATGTTGATTAATATTTTCCCAGGACACATATTCCTTTAAATTAAGACAAAGGATATGTCCGTAATAAGTGGTGTATTCCATTCCATAAATGCAGGATATGGGCAGTTTGGTTTCCTTTAAAAGTTTTTCGATTTTTTTATGGCCGGATATGGTATTATGATCGGTTATGGCAAAGGCATCCACCTGGTCCCGGTGCATAAATTCAATTAATTCCATTGGAGTCAGACTGCTGTCGGACTCGGTAGTATGATTATGTAACTCCAGACGTTTATACATAATTTATTCCCATTGCGTAACCCATCTCTTCACAGATGGGTTACTGCCACAAATAATATGTGAAACTAAGCTCACATTGTGAAAGCATCAACATGTGGCATTCCTTTCTTTTATTATACTTTCTTCATTAAAAACGATTTCACACTAGTTCCCATGGCTTTCTGGTATAAAACCATCTGCTTGCACATGTTTTACTGTCTCGAATCAGGGTGTGAAAGGTCCTTTATTTTACACGAACGCTTATTCATTAACAGACAAAGACAAACAATACCGGGTTCCGTCCATTATTACATTAAATACGGCCAGGGTAATTTTAATAACACCGTTGAGGTTATCCTGCTCCAGACAGCCTTCACTGGTAAAATCAGGGGAAAAGATCATATGCCTGGTGGTTAGCTGTTTATGAACACCGCCGATAAATACGTCATTCATGGAGGCAAGGGTATGTATTTCGGTTTTCATTTCCCTGACAGCACCTTCCAGTTGTTCCTCGGTGGAGACTGCCGAATCATATTCACCTTTGCAGGCTTTCTTTAATTCTTCCTTTAACTCCTCCGTAATTTCTGAGTAACGCTGTTTATCAAAGGAAAAGGCGATATCCATTTCTCGGTACGGCTTATCCAGGCAGACAGTGTAAGAGATCTGCCCCACAAATCCTTTATTTAAAATACCTTCCACTTCATATATTTTTTTCATAGAATTCCTCCTTCCGTTTTACAGACATTCCGTACTGATAACGCATAATAGACTTTCCTGATACATTTTAAATCTGGGTATCAATACTGGATTTCCTATACACAATATACTATGGAAAATAACCGGATGCAATAGGATTGGGTAAAGTTATACAAAATTACAGTGTTTTAAGTAGAATCCTCCATTGCCCGAAAAAGGGAAATCCTTTAAGCTGGACAAGCGGGGAAGGAGTAAATTTCCGGCTCTTAAAGAAGATAAAAGTTATAAAAACTGAGGTTATTGGTATTGTTTTAAATCGTATTTCTGGTATAGTGTTAAATGATTAATACAAGGAAAGGAGTACAGAATATATGAAAAAAGATTTGCAATTTAATGAAAACGGAACTTTTAAAATTGTTCAGTTTACGGACATTCATTTCACCGAGGACAATGAGGTGGATCATCAGACTACAAAACTGATGGAGGATATTTTAAAGGCGGAAAAGCCGGATTTTATTATGATGACGGGAGATACGGTGTATGGGCCGGATAATATCCTGCATTATAAGAAAGCCCTGGCCCCGGTTACGAAATCAAACGTACCCTGGAGTTTGGTTTTTGGGAATCATGATACGGAGGAAGGCGTGAAATATGAAGAACTTTTTACCGCTTTCACCGGGCTGCCAAACTGTGCGGCATACAATGCGGACCCTTCCATAGATGGTATGGGCAATCATATTTTGGAAGTAAAAGACCGTAACGGCGCGGTAAAATGGGTGTTGTTTGGCTTGGATTCCGGTGCTTATACCAGTTTACCAGGGGTGGAAGGCTACGATTATATCAAGGACAGCCAGATCAGATGGTATAAAAATTCAATTAAGGATTTAGAAAAGAAAGAAGACAGCTTCTCATCTTTGGTTTTTATACATATTCCCTTGCCGGAGTATAAGGAAGTCTGGGAGACCAGGACCTGCTACGGTGAGAAACGGGAAGAGGTATGCTGTTCTGCAACCAACTCAGGATTTTTTAACGCTATGCTGGAAGCCGGCCATACGAAAGGGGTATTTGCGGGTCATGACCACGTTAATGACTACCGGGGTAACTTATACGGAATCGAGCTGGCTTATGGAAGAGCCACCGGCTATAACACTTATGGCCATGAGGGATATTTAAGAGGTGCAAGGGTCATACTTTTAAGTGAAAAGGAGCTGTCTGCCTATCAGACGTATATCCGTTTATCTGACGGAACGGTTATGAAAGAACAAAAAGTTCATGAACCGGAGAAGGAAGCCATAAAATAATTGAAGTAGTTTTACAGATAATCTTTTTACGGCGGCAGCGTAGAAATATACACTATTTTAAAAGGATTTGTCCATTGTGCAAATTTTATGATTTTTTTATAATTGATGTATATTAAAAATAAGGAGGAACGGTATGGAAACCGGGACTACAAAACGAAGGCAGCCAAGGCGTACGAATAATATGTCCCTTGGCAGAAGAATTTTAAGCTTCTGGCCCCTTTATTTAATGCTGCTGCCATGTATCATTTATTACATTCTGATTTGTTATGTTCCTATGAGCGGGGCTGTACTGGCCTTTAAGGACTATTCTTTCCGAAAGGGAATCTGGGGAAGCCCGTGGGTCGGATTCAGGTATTTCGAAACCTTCTTTAAAAGTTATGACTGCCTGCGTTTAATCCGCAACACACTCACAGTTGGTGTTATAAAATGTATTCTGGAATTTCCTTTTGCTATTGTTCTGGCTTTGATGTTAAACGAAGTCCGGAATATGAAATTTAAGAAAGTGAGTCAGACAATAACTTATCTGCCCCATTTCCTGTCCTCCGTAATTATCATTACTATGATACAGAGGATTTTAGCACCGAATACCGGTATTATTAATCAGCTTATCGGTCAGTTCGGCGGAAATCCAGGCACTTTCTTCTTAATGGATGCAAAGTACTTTTTCCAGATCCTGTTTTCCATGGATTTATGGAGGAATATCGGATGGGATTCCATCATTTACCTGGCTGCCATAAGCAGTGTGGATGTATCCCTTTATGAAGCCGCCAATATGGACGGTGCCTCCAAACTCAGGAAAATTTGGCATATTACCCTGCCGGGAATCCGCGGCACCATTGGACTACTCTTTATAATGGGCGTAGGCGGGCTTTTAGCTTCCGGCTTTGATCAGATTTATCTTTTAAGGACACCTGGTAACATGGCTGTGGCTGATACACTGGATACATTTGTTGTACGTATCGGTTTACAGGGAGGACAATTCGGTTATGCAACTGCGATTGGATTAATACAGGGTATTGTTGGATTGATTCTGGTTGTAGTATGTAATAAACTTTCTAAAAAAATTACAGAGGTTGGGCTCTGGTAAGCCGGACTTTTGTAAAGATTACTCGCATGTGGACATGCAGACAGGAGAGAGATATATGAGAAAAGATTATTTGAAACGCTTTATTTCTGTTACGATGGCAGCAACTATTATTGCAGCCAGTCTGACAGGATGTGCCAAGACGGGGGAAAATTCCGGACCAAAAACGGAAACTGGCAGCACATCAGAAACGGAAACCGGCAAACCGGATACCTGGATTGCAGACCGTACGATTACCGTACAGGCCTATGTTGATGATATCGGATATTCCCTTCCAAAGGACATCAACAATACAGCTGTAATGAAAGAACTTACAAAACGCACCGGTATTAAACTGGATGTACAATATTCACCGGGGGACAGCGATGCAACGGTTATGGCTTCCCAGTTAGCATCCGGCACAATTCCGGATGTCATTATAAGTTATCTGGATAACTCCACCAGACCGGAGTTCCCTTTACTTTTAAAGGCCGCTCAGGAAGAAATGTTTGTGGATGTTAAACCTTTTATGGAAAAATCCCAGGTATATAAACGCTATTTAGAAGATGGATATCTTCCTAACGATTCACAGAAAAACATTACCTTCCGTGAAGATTTTAACGGTGCGGCTTATCTGCTTCCGCTTTCCATCACTGCGGTAGACAGAACCCTGGAATATAACCCTCAGGATGCTTATATCGGAGGAATGTATATCCAGAAATCCATCGTAGATTCCTTAGGTATTGATCCCACAGCCATCAGAACCCAGGATGAATTTTACGATTTATTGGTAAAAATCAAACAGGGCGGCTTTAAGGATGCCAACGGCAATGACGTATATCCTTTAGGACCCAAGTTCTGGGGCGGTTCAGCAGATTCCTTAGGTTATGTCCTTAGAGGATTTAACTGGGGTGTAAGTGACGGATATAACATTACGGAAGACGGAACAATTAAACACGAAGCTGAGACAGACTATGTATTTGACAAAATTAATTATGTCAGAAAACTTCTTGCGGAAGGCTTAATGAATCCTGAATTCTTTACCATGGACGCGACTCGTGCCGGTGAAGTATCCAAGACCAAAAATTCTGCGATTATAGCCGATGTTCATAACTATCAGGATGTTATTTATCAGTCAGAAGACTGGGTACCCCTTGGACCGCTTAATGATATTACCGGAGATAATGCAGAAGTCAGAAACGGTAAAGCTCAAAACGGTGTATGGGCAATTTCCTCCGAAGCAAAAAATCCGGAAGAGATATTTAAATTCTTTGATTATCTTTCAACGAAAGAAGGACAGCTTCTCTGCCAATATGGTGTAGAAGGTGAGAATTATACCCTTGTAGACGGCAAACCCGTTTTAACAGAAGATACGCTTGAGAAACTCAACAGCGGTGATACCGAATACCTGATCAACACAGTAGGTGCTAACTATGGCAATGCAGCTTGCGTATTTTTCGGCTTTATGCTGACTAATACGGATTATACCGCCGATTTCGGCGAAAGCCGTCCGGGTGCTGCCTCCAGTACAACCTTTAAAAGATCAATTGATCTTGCCACAGAGTATCCTCGTACGTTTAAATTGATTCCAGGCCTTAATGCAACTTCTTACTTGTCTACAGAATCTATGGCTAGTGTAAAGAGCCAGATGGATCTCCTTAACTATAAGGAAATGCTTGTACAGGCTATGTTCGCACCTTCTGATACAGAAGTGAAGAAGATTGTTGAAGCATTCCGTGCACAGTTAAAAGCTGCCGGAAACGATGAATTCAAAAATTATCTGAAAGAACTTTATGATGAAGATAATACCTCCATTAATTTTAATAAAAAGTAGATAGAAAAAGACACTCTGCTTCTTATTTCACTTTACCTGACAAAAGTTTAAGAAATAAGATAAAGCAGTAAGTTATGAAGCAGGGGATAGCGGCAGGACGGATGTTTGCCGCTATCCTCATAACTGATAAAAATTTATTATATCTCTATCCGGCTGCGGGTAAGTTAATTGCAGCAAACCTTAAAGAAAGGATATGAAAATCCATGAAATCAAAAAGCGCTTCCTCAGGCAGTAAGATTAAAACAAGTCTGTCGGAAAAAATAATCCAGTCTATTATCTATCTTGTGCTAATTGTTTTATGTCTTCTTATACTTCTGCCTTGTATCAATGTTCTGGTTTTATCCTTTAATGAAGGCGCGGATGCTTCAAAAGGCGGCATCTATTTCTGGCCCAGGGCGTTTACATTGGCAAACTACAAGGAAGTTTTTGCCGACGGAAGTATTATGAATGCATATAAAATAACCATTGCCCGAACAATTATTGGTACAATAGCCAGTCTGCTGGTTACTTCCCTGGCAGCCTATGCTCTAAAGGAAACAAAACTGCCTTTCCGTAAAACAATCACAGTTCTTATTACCTTTACCATGTTATTCGGCGGCGGTATGATACCAACCTATATTCAGTATAACAAACTGCATCTTTTAAATAACTTCTGGGTTTATGTAGTTCCCAGTCTTGTAAGTGTTACTTACCTCTTAATGATGAGGACCTTTTTCGAAGGTGTTCCGGAAAGTCTGGAGGAATCTGCGAAACTGGACGGCTGCGGGTATTTCAGGATTTATACAAAAATTATGCTGCCCTTAAGTAAACCGGTTATTGCCGTAGTAGGTCTTTATACGGCGGTTAATCACTGGAATGACTGGTTTTCCGGTGCTTTCTATATGAAGTCCAGCGCTTTGTGGCCGGTTCAGACCGTACTGCAGCAGATGTTATCCAGGGCCATGGCTTCCCAGCAGGAAATTACCTCTGTGGGCCAGGCAATTGCTCACAGCGCTAATTCGGTAACCTCTGATTCCTTAAAAATGGCGGCAGTAGTGGTGACTACAGTTCCTATTCTCTGTGTATATCCTTTCGTTCAGAAATATTTTGCCCAGGGTGCCATGATTGGTGCGGTAAAGGGTTAATTTAATGGAATATTCAGATGGGCAGACGGAGCGCAAAACCTGTGTAATACCGATTTGTCATAATTTACTTTATGTAATATATCAGGTATAATATCCTTAGATATTATACCGTGTCCAAGGATAAGTATACGGCATAAAACGCCGCAAAGCGGTGTAATAGAACAGTAACAAATAGCAATAAATGGAGAACAGGAAGGAATAACAGGATGGCAGATAAAAAGTGGGATGCATTTATTTACGGTGATGTAAATGTGGATATTGTTATTCCCGGTGTGGAGCATTTACCCCTGCCGGGGCAGGAAGACGTGGTGGATATTATGGATACCTACGTAGGGGGAGGTGCCGTACTTTTTGCCCTGGGACTTGGTAAACTTGGTCTTAATCCGGTATTTCAGGGTTCCATCGGAGATGACTGCTACGGTAAGTTTATATTGGAAGAGTTTAATAAGACCAATACGGATAATTCCTTATTAGCCGTAAGCAAAACCAATAAAACCGGTATCTCAATCAGTTTTACCAATGAAAAAGACCGGTCATTTTTAACTTACAGAGGTACAAATTCAGAGATTGACTTAGACGTCGTGAGTCTTACCCAAGTACAAAAAGCCAGACATATCCATGTAACTGGATATGCCGGAAGCAGTAATCACGAGAAATACCTAAAGCTTTTTAAAAGTGTAAAAGAAATGAAGGGAACTACGATTTCCCTTGATGTGGGCTGGGATGATACGGAAGAATGGTATGAGGGTATCTATGAATTATTTCCTTATATTGATGTACTGTTTATGAATGAAACCGAAGCCATACATTACAGCAGAAAAAACAGTGCAGAAGAAGCAGCAGCAGATATTTCACAACATTGCAATATTGCTGCCATCAAGCTTGGCAAAAAAGGGTCCATAGCCTGCCGCAGCGGACAATTCTATAAGGCAGATTCCTACAAAGTGACTGCGGTGGATACCACCGGAGCCGGAGACTCCTTTAATGCCGGATTTATCTATGGGTTCTTAAAGGATAAGGATATGCAGGAGTGCTTAAAATACGGCAATGGCTGCGGAGCATTATCCGTAACCCAATTTGGAGGAAACACCGGTTTCCCTACTGAAGCGGAATTACTTAAGTTTATAATAGATCAGGAAGAAAGGCAGTAAAAATATGAAAATTACGGTAATTGGCGGAGCAGGAGTAAGAACGGTTATTTTCATTAACGGACTTCTGAAACGTTATAAGGCTTTAAATATAGATAAAGTAGTACTTTATGATATCGACCAGGAAAAACTGGAGGTAATCGGAAAACTGTGCAGGCATGTAATCAAGCGCAATGGTAAGGATCTCAAACTGGAAACAGCAGAGAATGCTATTGATGCCATAAAAGGTGCCGATTATATCGTTACCACCCTTCGGGTAGGCGGTGACCATTCCCGCGTAGTAGATGAAACCATAGCGCTTCAAAACGGTGTTATCGGTCAGGAGACGACAGGACCCGGAGGCTTTTCCATGGCATTGCGTACAATTCCGGTGCTGATGGAGTACTGCGAATTGATTAAGCAATATGCACCTGGCGCCTGGATCTTTAATTTCACCAACCCCTCGGGACTGGTGACCCAGGCATTAAGGAGTGCAGGATATGACCGTATTATCGGCATCTGTGATGCACCCAGCAGTACGAAATTCCGTATGGCAAATAATTTAAAAGTAGAAGAAAAAGATTTATATGTGGAGTTCTTTGGCTTAAATCATTTATCCTGGATCAGCAGCGTAAAAAAGGAAGGAAAGGAAATACTGCCGGAGTTATTGCAGGACGATTCCTTCTTAAATGAAGTTCATGAGTTTTCTATGTTTGACCCGGAATTACTGCGTTCCATCGGTTTCCTGCCCAATGAATACCTGTATTACTTCTACCACAGAGAAAAAGCTCTTGAAAATATAATAAAATCCGGTGCCACCAGAGGCAAGACGATAGAAGCGGTTAATATACAAATGATGCAGGAATTAAAAGCAATGGATATGGAAGAAGACCCGGAAGGGGCACTGCAGACCTTCCTTTATTATATGGCTGTCAGGGAAAATTCCTATATGAGTATTGAAACCGGAAGTGATAAAAAAGAAGAAATTCTTAGAGGCAGCCTGGAAGTGCCGGACGGCATGGGATATGCCGGAGTTATGCTGGACTGCATCGAAGGACTTCAAAGTGATACCGGCAATTACCTGGTGTTATCCGTTGAAAACAATGGCTGTATGACAGGTCTTGAAGATAAGGATGTTATAGAAGTAACCTGCAAGGTATCAAAAGAAGGGATCAGGCCCGTACCCATCGGGGTAGTGCCGGAATCCTGCTATTTGTTGATCCGCATGATTAAATTATATGAAAAACTTACGGTAAAAGCCATTAATACAAAATCCAGGGAAACCGCCATACAGGCACTTACCCTGCATCCCTTGGTTAATTCCTACTCACTGGCCAAAAAACTGACGGATGAATATGATGCGGCCTACGGCGGTATCTTTTAACTTTCAGAGTCTAAAATACAGTTACTATTAATAAAATAATTTTTTTATTCTGTCCGGCAGCTTCTAAAAATTTCAGGATGTGTGATACTTGTAATTGTATAAACAGAATGGAATAGAGAAGCGCCGGACAGAAAATAATAGTCATTAAAAATAATAGTTATTAAAAATAATAGTCATGAAAAAATAGCCATAAAAAATAATAGTCAAAAAATAATAGTCATACAGTTTTAATTTATCGGAACAGTTTAAAAGAAAGGTATACAGCATATGCAAGAAAAACAACAACAGTTAAATCAGGCAGTGAGAGAGATTGCAGAAAAGATCGGTCAATCCTTTAAAGACAATGAAAAGCTTTATCAGACCTTTATTAATTGTTTTGAAAGTACGGCAAAAACCACTACCAAATTCCTGGAGAACGGGGAGGCATTTGTATTTACCGGAGATATTGCCGCCATGTGGCTCAGAGATTCTTCCGCCCAGGTGGTCCATTATCTTCCCTTTCTGAAAGATTATCCGGTAATCGGGGATCTGGTACGGGGACTGATAAAAAGACAGATGCACTGCATCTTAATTGACCCGTATGCCAATGCCTTTAATGAAGAAGCCAACGGAAACTGCTGGGAAGTGGACATTACGGAATCGAATCCCTGGAACTGGGAGAGAAAGTATGAAGTGGATTCCCTGTGTTACCCCATCTGGCTGCTTCACGAATACTGGATCAGAACAAAGGATGCTTCCGTATTTACTCAGGAGGTCAGGCAGGTTCTGGATATTATTATCGAACTCTGGAACAGAGAACAGAACCATGACAGGGACTCCAAGTATTCTTTCATCAGACTTAACTGCCCGCCGTCAGATACCCTGACGAGAGACGGCAGGGGAGAACCTGCCGGATATACGGGCATGACCTGGTCGGGCTTCCGTCCCAGCGATGATGCCTGCAAGTACGGCTATCTGGTACCCTCGAATATGTTTGCGGCTGTGGTACTTGGATTTACGGAAGAGTTTGCGGATGAAATCTATAAGGATAATAGCCTCAAAGAAAAAGCAGCAAGATTAAAAGACGAAATCAATCAGGGTATTAAGAAATATGCAATTCTCCATGATGAAGAGTTTGGGGATATTTATGCTTATGAGACGGATGGTTTGGGGAATTATAACCTGATGGACGATGCTAATGTGCCCAGCTTGTTATCCATTCCCTGGCTGGGTTATACCAATGCAGGAGATGAAATTTACCAGAATACAAGAAGATTTATCTTAAGCAGCAGAAATCCCTATTATTATGACGGAACCTGTGCAAAAGGAATCGGAAGTCCTCACACCCCGGATCAGTATATCTGGCATATTGCCCTGACGATGCAGGGACTGACGGCTCAAACCAGGGAAGAAAAGGAAGGCATATTGGCCACATTGCTGGAGACAGACGGCGATAAGCTGGTTATGCATGAAGGTTTTGATTGCAACAATCCCGGAGCTTATACCAGAGAATGGTTTGCCTGGGCCAATTCTTTATTTGCCCTGTTCGTAAGTGAATTGTATGCTTAAAACAGCCAACTATAAATGATGCTATCGCCTATGGCAGTGGACCCATCTGCAAGCAGATGGGTCATAATTTCATGCGGATTTTTCTGCAAAAGCCAAAAAACTGGCAGTGAAATTCCGGTATTATCCAAGTGTCTAGAAAGCGGCGGTGTCGGTTCCAACAGTGGTGGCCCTGAATTGGCAGAAGGACTTCGGCTGAATGAGAAAGCAGTAAACTGGGAAATGGTATTTTTCATAAGCAATACCGGGAGATAATACTCCATAGTGAAGGTTGAAAGAAAATATAAAATATTGAAAGGATGCCACACACGGATTCTTTCAACCTATTTATTTGTGGCAGTACCGCGCCGGCCTGCGGTATACAATGTGTGAAAAAATGAAAAATTATACTTTTGATACAACGATAGAAAAAGAAGTTCTGGAAAATTACTTATCCAGATCCGTAACGGCAGCCTTTATGGTGCACACAAAAACTCTGGAGGACGATTTACGGGCCATTAAAAATATGGGCGTAAAATTCCTGGGCAGAGCTTCCGGTATCTGGGTACCGGATCCGGACGATGAAGAACATTTTGAAAAGTCAAAATACCTGGCCGACCGGGTTCATGAAACAGATCCGGAAATCATTTTGCAGTCATGTATTTTTGAGGCTGTTTACCGCCATATTGAAAACTTCAAGGTTCCGGCTTATGTATTTGAAGCTTTCGGACTGGAACCGGAAGCTAGAGGTTTTCGTTTTGACGATATGAAATTCCCGGAAGGACCCAACGGATTCATCTGGGGAGAGGACGGAGCTCTTCCGGATATTAACCGGCTGGAAACCAGACTGTGGTTTTATTACAGGGCAACCAGATATATTGATGCTGGTTATGAAGCGCTGCATCTGGGTCAGATTCACCTGTATACTGCCAATGACCGGGGAATGGTTAAGATGGCGGAACTGATCGATATGATCCGGGCTTATGCAAAAGAACATGCCAGACGCCATAAGGTACTTTTAGATGCCCATAGCCACGGAATCAGTATCCGCGGACAGTTATTACTGGATTACCATGCCATGCCGTTTACCAGATTTCCCTTACTGGACAGAAAGGGTGAAAAACTGGTATTGGTACGGGAAGGTTTCAGCGAAGGCGGTGTTAACCCCAACGGCTGGAGTGCGGAGGTTATGCCTTTTTTGATGGAATATGATAACTGGGGTGGTAAGGTGCTGGATGATTTTGATGCCTTTACTTATGAAGAAAGAGCCTTTAAAGACTGGTGGGGTTATGACCAGATCGGCTGGTTTGCCAATCAGGATTTTGAGGGCCAGAAGCATTTTCTGGAATACACTTATAAATGGACTCAGATTAATAATGTCAATGCATATTTTGAGGTGCCTTTCCGAAGAACCTTAGATGGTGCCGCAGTGCGGATGAACCGGGCTGATAATGGTGAAGAAGCTCTTCAGGATTATTATCAGATTAACACAAAAAGCAGTGAATGCCCCATGGGATTTAGTCAGGAAGAAACCATTAAGAAAATCTGGGCCATGGGAGATGAGCTGCGTAAGGCAGCAGGAAATCCTCCGGATTTAATTGAGTATGGCGCAAAAGATATTTATGATGAGGAAACCGGCATGAAACTGCCTCAGAAAATCGTGGCTTACGGAAGTTTTCAAGCCCAGGTGGGAGCTATTAATAACGACTCCAACAGCGAAGTAACCAGGATGTACTATGTGGGCGATAATACCTATACCTTATCCGTCATAATCCCCTATGCCGGTGAATATGATTACGCCATATCCACCTACGGAACCTTATCCGCAACGTATTGCTATGATAACTATCCAAGAAGCGGTTCCAGCAATAAAGGATACTTTAAAGTAGAGAAAGATAATACGGCAGTGAAATTCAGCTATAAATATATGGACAATAAGGTTACCGTTGAAATTTTTGATTAATAATTATTAATGTTCTATCATAAAGTTTGGGATTTAGTCTCAAAAACGTGTAATATATCAGATATAGGTAGTTTCATTTGGTTGATAAATAGCGGTTATCTTTTACTGAAGTCACTTTTTATTGAATATACGGTCACTTTTTGAATTTATACATGGTTCCTTATTGCATACATGGTTGCTTTTGTATACATGGTTCCTTTTTGTATACATGGTTCCTTTTTGCATACGTGGTTCCTTTTTGAATATTTGATTCTTTTAAAAATGTTACTCTTCATGGGTAAGACAGTTACTGCCGTAAAATTAAGTTCTCAGTACTTAATTTTACGGCAGTTTTTATTGATTCTTTACTAAAAATAAAGCTTATATACTTATCATTGCAAAGTCTTCCAGAACAGGCGGTGACTTTTAAGAACCGGCAGCAGCCTCCTGAGTGGGGGTATGCCCGGTTTTTTCTTTAAATACCCGCAAAAAATAATTATAGCTGTGAAATCCGATCTGATCCGAAATCTCTTTTAAACCGGTATCGGTATTTTTGATCATCTGGCGGGCCAGTTCAATACGGTAGGTGGTCAGATAATCAATAAAGGAAATGCCGGTTTCCTTTTTAAACACTCTGGACAGATGTGTACTTGATACGTGTATTTTTTCTGCGACGGTTACCAGTGACAGCTCACTGGAAGCATAATTTTCCCGGATGTAAAGGATGGCATTTTTTACATGGAGGGAATATGCAAGGTATTTCTGGTTCAGGGCATCCGTCATAATTTCCTTATAATAATTCCATATCAGCTGATAAATCCCTTCATTATTTTTTTCCCGCTGCAATTGGTTCAACATATCCTTATCCGACAGGCTCACAGATGACTTCCGGCTTATCACAATCTTTTGGCCGATCTGCAGCAGCTGCAGGATAAGAGGCTGTGATATCCATATACCTTTTGCCGTATCGGAATGGTGTTGAAAGATACCTTTCAGTAAATGTTCCGTTCTTGGAATATCCATAGCCATAAGGGCATCCACCAGGTTTTTCTCTTCCGTTATGTCAATGGCTATAGCCTGGGTTGTTGTATTTTCACCACCCTTGTCAAAGGGCAGAAGATTTAAAGCCCCAACGGTTTTTCGGTAATTTTCTTTCAGGTTCTTCAGGTCATATATAATACTGCCAACCTGATAGTAAGCAGTGATGTTTAGCAGCTTTTTCATATTGGACAGAAGGAGCTTCATATGGGAGGAAGCCGTTTCTAAGATTTTCTGATGGCTGACTTCCTGGTTAAAATGAAAAAGAATTACAAACTGTCCATATTCCATATGGGTGATGATGCCGTTGTTAATGGAGGTAAAGATATTTACAGCCAGGTTGACTACCGAATCAATTAATTTTTCACGGTCTAAGGAGGGAGAGAAGTGTGTCAAAATAATAAAATTTGTAATCTGCATTACTGCCAGTACATTATATTTTGAAGAAAAATCCTTTTGGGTCAGCATATGCTGCTGCTCAACGCCTTCGGTGATCCCATACTGCAGCAGTCCTTTAAGGTATTGCTGTTTCGCTACATTGGCGAAGTAATACATTTGGGTGCTATGCAGACCCTCCTTACTCTTTTTATCTTTTAATTCATTTAGTTTCTGCAGCAGCTGTTCCGGTTCCAATTGATGCTTTAACAGGTAATCACAGGCACCGTAACGCATGGTTTCCCGTACAAATTCAAAGGTATCATAATTGCTTAATATCAGGATAAAGGTTTTACTGTTCCTGCTATGCAGTGCCTTTGTCACTTCGATTCCGTTTTTATCCGGCATATCCACATCCAGTATAAGGATATCCGGCTGCAGTTTTTCAACCTGCAGCAGAGTATCGGCGCCGTTTAGTGCCTGCCCTGCAATTTCATAACCATTGCCGTTCCAGTCAATGATGTTTCGGAGACGGTTCAGGGTCAATATGTCGTCATCAGCTAAAAAAACCAAAGTCATACGAATTCCTCCTCGGACAGATCTGGATTAACCGGATATTCTATGTGAACCGTTGTGCCCGTATCGGGGGAACTGACGATTCGGAATACGGAACGGTCTCCATATTGCAGCTCCAGACGTTTTAATATATTCGAGATTCCAATGCTGGTAAAATTATTTTTACTTTTTCTCTCTCCGTTTAAAATCTGACTTACGGTTTCTTCCTCCATGCCATTTCCGTTATCAATGATATCGATATAGATCCGGGAGTTCTCCTTACTTATTCTTATAGACAGGATTCCGTCACCGGTAAAATTAGAAAAACCGTGGACAATGGAATTTTCCGCAATGGGCTGAAGCAGCAATTTTAAAATCTGGCAGTCCTCGGCGTGGTTTTCCAGACAGATCTCTGTTTTGATATCACAAATTACATTATATTTTTTGATTGATATATAAGCTTGTAAGTATTTTACCTCTTCCCCTATGGTGATGTATTCACCTTTGCTGTTGGATATCAAGTGCAGAAGACCGGCAAAGGAGGAAGATACTTCTTCGATATTGGGGACATTTTGAAGCTGGGCTAAGTAGGTAATGGTATTAAGGGTATTGTAAATCATATGAGGATTTACCTGGGCTTGGAGAGCCTGGAATTCCAGTTTCCGCTTTTTCTGTTCGCTTAACTTAATCTGTTCCAGAAGATTTTTAATACGTTGGGACATAGTAATAAAACCTCCGGTTAACTGGCCGACCTCATCGTCTGATACCGCTTTTACCGATATGGTTGTGGCTATATTATTACCAAAGCGGGATACCTGGTCATTTAAACGTATTAAATTCCTGGATAAATGTGTTGTCAGCAGTATAATTCCAAAGACAGTACCGGCTATGATCAGGGCAAAGATGAGAATGAACTGGCGGAAGAGCTTGGAAGACTCTTTAAAAACAGCATTTTTACTGACCAGTGACATTACCGTCAGATTGTGCCTGGGTAGTGTCTTTTTCATAAGCAGGTATCTTCTGTCATTCAAGGTTACCGATGAGGAGTCGGAGGCCAGAGCCTTTTTTAAGGATGGCGGGACAGTTACGGAACTCACGGCAGAGGCGGTGCTGTAGAGAATCTTGTCCTTGTCCTGTAAAATATACAGGGAGGTGTCGGCCTCCGGAATCAGATTAAGTATTTTATTCAGATGAGTAAAGGTCACATCCACCAGTATAATACCTAAAAGGCGTCCGTTATTCCAGACCGCTCTTCCATAGGTAATGACCGGATTACTGTCATAACCGTCCAGTACACGGTTGACCAGAAGGGTATTATTATTAATTACATCTCTCACAAGAGGGGAGGAAATCGTAAGGTCTGAATTATAGGAAATACCGCTTTGATATAACTTATTATTCGCATCCAGAATGGTAATCTGGTAATTAAAATCCGAGTTTGATGCCAGGGACTGTAGGAGATTTTGAAGGGATTTATATTCCTTAAACCATTCATAACTAAGGACAGCCGTATTTCCCGACAGGACTTCCATTACATTGTAATTCATGATTAAGGAAGCGATAATACTGTTCATGTCCTGCAGCATTTTATCCAGCTGGTCTTTGGAAAAATCAATCTTATTGTTCACATATTCCCTTTCGTTGCTGGTCAGCAGGGATTGAAAACGGTATATAAAGAGATTGGTTAAGAGCGTAAAGGGCAGTATAAGCAGCAGAAAGAATGTAATCATGAACTTGGCATTAATGCTGGTTTTAATTTTGTGCGTAATTTTTGTATTTAAATATTTTTTCATAAGTACACCTGCTTTCGATTCCAATATAACATACAGAATATATAAAGGCAATACGGTTTCTGTTTGTAAAAAAGTTAAAAATGCTATAATTTTGAAGTGTTACATCAAAATTTTATAGTTAATTTTTATGATTCCTTTGATAGAATATATATGTCCGGACACAAGTAAAGAGAAAGGGGCAGTAACACTTCAGTGAGCAGCTGTGTTATGTAAAGGGAGTACCCTGATTGGTGGCAGAAAATCATCTGCCAGGAGATGATCTATGGAAAGGGAGCCAGGTTGAAAAACAAGAGGCTGGTTTTTCAACTACTGATTAGTGAATATTCAATTGAAGATAAGAATATCAGGAAAGAGGTAGGATTATGGGAAGAAAACGTATTGTCAGTTTAATATTATGTCTGTTTATGCTGACAGGCTTATTGTCGGCATGTGGGGGAAATGGGAAAAATACGGAAGCAGTGAATTCCGGCAGTACCGCCGTGGAGACAAAGGACACTGCTGGTGCAGCTAAAGAGGAGTCCAATCTGAATGAAACCGGATTCCCTATTGTGAAAGAACCGATTACTTTAAAAATATTCGGCCAGCAGGGACCGGTTCAGGCGGAATGGCCCACGATGGATGTGTTAAAGGAATACCAGGTAAAATCGGGTATTAATCTGGAATTTGATGTAGTGCCCTCCCAGGGATATGATGAAAAGAAGAGCCTTCTTTTTGCAAGCAACGATATCCCGGATATATTCGTACGGGCCTTTTTGTCAAATTCAGAAATTGTGAAATACGGCAATATGGGAGTGCTGACTCCCTTAGAAGATCTGATTGAGAAATATGCACCGAATTATGCCAAACATTTGGCGGATAACCCGGCAATCCGTGCACGTATTACCGCACCGGACGGGCATATTTATGCTTTATCCGATGTAATTACATTAAATGCGGCAAGAACAGATAAATACTGGATGAATAAATCCTGGCTTGAGCAGGTAGGTAAAGAAGTACCTACTTCCATAACGGAATTGGAAGAAGTATTACGTGCTTTTAAGGGGGTTGATTTTAACGGTAACGGCCAGGCAGATGAAGTACCCTTCGGTGTTGCCGACCTCACCGGCCTGATTAACAATCTATGCGGCACTTGGGGCTTCCAGAGACAATTCGGCCAAAATCTACAGATTGTTGACGGCAAAGTGGAATCCTGGATTACCAGCGACGGTTTTAAAGATATGCTGATGTGGCTGAACCAGATGTATCAGGAAGGGTTAATTGATCCGGAGATTTTCACCCAGGATTATGCAAAATATGCGGCTAAGATGTCCGGGCAGTTAATGGGATTCTTTTTTAATCAGGCAGATGATACCTTTGATTCAACTGATTTCGCAGGTATTGCACCATTTACCGGTAAAAGTGATAAACAGTATGTTAATTCCCAGCCTATCGCCAGGGGCAACGGTGTCTTTGCCATCAGTGCTAATTGTAAGAACAAAGAGGCTGCTATGAGATGGGTGGATTACTTCTATGGAGAAGAAGGATCTGTTTTCCTGCGTTTTGGTGTGGAAGGAAAGACAATGAACTTTAACGCAGCAGGGGAACCGGAATACATGGATGGAATTCTAAACAGTCCTGACGGGTCCGGTACTGCAATCGGACAGTTCACATTCTGGCCGGGCGGCGGGGCACCTCAGTGGCTCAATGACGGAAATTCTGTGGCGGTAGCATCGGAGAGAACAAAAGCCGCACAGGTTGCCCTGGATCCTTACCTTCCGGAAAATATTTATTCGGAACCTTTATTTACCCAGGATGTAAATGACCGGTTATCCATTCTTCAAACGGACATCGTAACTTATTTCAATGAAGCTGCCGCCAAGTTTGTGCGGGGTGAACTGCCCTTCGATAAATGGGATACCTATGTATCCACTTTAAACAAAATCGGTCTGGAGGAATGGGTATCAATTTATCAGGAAGC
>JAEZSL010000324.1 GCA_023443925.1 Bacillota bacterium
TGCCTCCCCGGACATGTTATGATATCCTGTTTTTTCTTATCTGTCAATATTCTGCCTTGAATAACTCTTCTAAGCTCCGGGGTTAATAGCTGTTCATCGGATCAAAGTCAAATTGTATATTGCAGCCGTTAAAATGTTCAGAAAAGTTTACATACCCTTCCAGATAATTTTTAAGATGTACCAGACACTCATAATCCAACTGTTTTACATAGATCATATAACGGTAAATATCATTGGCTTTGGATAAAACCGCAGCAGCCGGTCCAATAATAACCGTATCTTCCGTAATACCTGCCGATTCCGACCATTCTTTTGCCGCCCCTCCTAAAAGTTTAGCAGCAAAGGCAGCTTTCTGTTCGTCCTTTGAAGCAGTAAGAATCGCCAGAATGTGGGCTGCCGGCGGATATTTTAACAGATTACGGAAGTTCATTTCCTGATAATAAAAAGAAAGATAATCATCCCTGCTTGCGGCTACAATACTGTAGTGCTCGGGCTGATAGGTCTGTATAACCACCTCGCCCGGAAGGCTCCCTCTGCCGGCCCGGCCCGCTGCCTGTGCCAGCAGCTGATAGGTTCTCTCTGCCGCACGGTAATCAGAGGCATATAAAGATAAGTCCGCGGCTAATACTCCAACCAGGGTGACCATAGGAAAATCATGACCTTTTACTATCATCTGGGTACCCACCAGAATATCGGCTTCCTGTCCTGCAAAGGCGGAAAGTATCCTTTCATGCCCGTCTTTATTTTTCGTGGTATCGGTATCCATCCGCAGCACCCTTGCCAAAGGGAATTCCCGCTTCACCAGTTCTTCTACCTTCTGGGTTCCGGTTCCGAAGGCTGCAATGTATTTGGAACCACAGTCAGGACATTTTGAGGGCATGGCTTCTTCATGGCCGCAGTAATGGCAAACCAGATTACCGTTGTTGTGGGCGGTTAAAGAAACATCACAGTGGGGGCATTTCATAACATGGCCGCAGCTCCTGCAGGAAATAAACCCGGCATACCCCCTCCGGTTTATAAATAATATGATTTGTTCCTTCTTATTAAGTCTGTCCTCTATTAATTCCTTTAGATGGATACTAAAGATCGACTTATTCTTTTTCTTTAATTCTTCCCTTAAATCTTCAATCCAAATCCTGGGCATTCTGGCCTCACCGTTACGGGAAGGCAGGTTAAATAATTTATATTCGCCCTGTAAAGCTTTTGAATAGGATTCCAGCGATGGAGTTGCCGAGCCCAGGATAACACTGGCCCCCGTAATTTCCGCCCGTTTAATGGCAACCTCCCTGGCATGATACTTGGGTACTGTTTCACTTTTATAGCTGCCTTCGTGTTCTTCATCTATAATAATTAATCCAAGATCAGAAAATGGTGTAAACAGGGCTGACCTGGGGCCAATCATAATATCAATATCCCCATTTTTAGCCCGCATAAACTGGTCATAGCGCTCTCCCTGGGAAAGCTTCGAATTCATAATGGATATCCGGTCTCCGAAACGCCGGTAAAAGCGCATAACCGTCTGATAGGTTAAGGCAATTTCCGGTATCAGCATAATTACCTTCCTGCCCTGCTTTATAACAGCAGAAATAATTTCTAAATAAACTTCCGTTTTTCCGCTTCCAGTAACTCCGTGAACCAGATAGGTTCCCCGGATACCGTCTTGATACTCTTTAATAATCGTGTCCGTTATATATTGCTGCTCCCCGGATAAATGAATCTGTACCTTTTCCGAAGAGGTATGACTAAAAGGATTCCGGTAAAGTTTTTCTACTTCAGTAGTAATAATACCCAGCTTTTGCAGATCCGATATTGTTGTTCTGGCTATATTTAATTTTGTCACCGCAAGCTCATAATCCAGTTCGACCGCGGTATCGGCTCCATCCGTTTCCTTTCCTGTTAAAACTTCCAGCAGCCGGACTCTGCCACGGTTATTCTTCTTTTTAAACAGCTCCAGCTGTTCTAAAGCTTCCTCTACCGTTACGGCCAGGCGCAGCGTTTTCTTTTCCTTGGCCTTAACCGTTTTTTTAACCGGAATCACTGTTTTAAGAGCATCGTTTATGGTAGCCCCGAAGGTTTCCTTAATCCAGTAAGCCAGACTGATGAGCTGGCTTTCTATGACCAGGGCATTGTTTACGATCTGATGGATGGGTTTAATTAAATCCACCTTCCATTTTGGTTCATTGGAGATTCCAACAATGTATCCTTGTATATAGCGGTTCCCCCTTCCGAAAGGCACCAGTACCAATGCACCAATTACTGCCGCCTCCGCAAGTTCTTCCGGAATGGAGTACTGGTATGATTTATCTAAATTTTCATGTGAAATATCCACGATAATATCCGCATATTTTTGCATACCATACACCCCCTGCTTGTTTCGTTATTCACTGACAGCCTTAACGATTTCATCCGTTTTCATACCTCTGGAACCCTTTACAAGTAAACCGTCTCCCGGTTTTAATATGGATTTTAGATATGTTATGGCCTCTTCATTTTTCATAAAGGAATGAGTAGTTATTAATTGATTATTGTCCTTAATACCATCTGCAATATACCCGGCTTCCTGACCGACGGTAATCACTTCATCTATCTTCTGCCCGGCAATAAATACGCCTATCTCATAATGGCATTGTCTTGATATGTCTCCAAGTTCCCATACATCCGCCAATACAGCAATCCTTCTCTTAATACCTTCAAGTTCCAGCAGCACATGGATTCCGCTCTTCATGGAATCCGGGCTGGCATTATAGGAATCATCAATAATTTTAACCTGGTTGGCTTCCTTAATCTGGCCACGCATGGCAATGGGTTCGTATTCATATAGCCCTTTTGCAGCAGCACTTAACGGAATATGAAAGTATTCGGCAACTGCCAAAGCCGCCAGAGCATTTGATACATTATGCATTCCTAAAACCTTTAAAACGATCTCTTCCGTTTCTCCGGTTTTCTTTCTTAATGTAAAATGAGTTTTTCCATCTATCGTCCGAATGTTTTCCGCCCGGTAATCGCAAAATTCTTCCGTTCCGAAAGCACATACCCTGGCATCTTTGTATTTGGCACCGGTTATTTCACACAGATCCAGGTCTTCGGAATCTCCATTGCCATTTTTATATAATTCAGCCAGCAAATTGTCATTGCCGTTAATAAACAGCACCGAATCTTGATGAAATGCATTGATTATATTCAATTTTTCCCTGCGGATATTTTCTCTGGTTTTTAACTGAGCGATATGGGATACCCCGATATTGGTCATAATAGCAGCTTCCGGCCCGGCAATCTCCGCCAGCCTGGCCATTTCGCCTTCTTCACTGATCCCCATTTCAATAACAGCAATTTCATGTCCGGAATTGATACGAAGCATCATAAGCGGAAGCCCTACCTGACTGTTCATATTGCCTTCGGTTTTCAGCACGTTATATTTTACTCCCAAAGCGGCAGCTACCATTTCCTTGGTAGTTGTTTTACCGACACTTCCGGTAATTCCAATTACCGGTATTGAAAACTTCTTCCTGTAATAGGTTCCCAGGGCCTGAAGCGCTTTTAAGGTATCCACAACCCGGATATAAACTTTATCCTTATCAAGTACTGTATCCTTTGAGGTAAAGCAGGCGGCGGCACCATTTCGAAATGCATCCTCTATAAAATCGTGGGCATCTACTCTTTCCCCTACGATGGGTATAAAAAGAGAATCCGCCTCCATATTTTTTGAATTGGTTCCTGCAGAAGTAATGAGGGTATTTTCGTCTCCGCACAAAATAATTCCGCCTATAGCCTGCGCTATTTCTTTTACACTTAATGCTTCCATAATAATCCCTGCTTTCTTATTTCTATCCTTGATACTAGTCTATAAATAATTTTAATTGCATCTAAATCACCTTAATACCATCCGCTTTTAACTCAGCCAGTACTTCCCTGATCAGATCCCGATCATCCATCTTATACTTCACACCTTTTATTTCCTGATAATCTTCATGTCCCTTGCCGGCCAGGATAATTACATCCCCTTCCTGTGCATGCTCGATACAGTAACGGATGGCTTCTTTCCGGTCAATGATGGCGATGTAGTTACCAGTTCCTTTTTTAACACCGGTAATAATATCGTCTAAAATATCCTGAGGTTCTTCATATCTTGGGTTATCGGAGGTTACTACGGTAAGATCAGCTAAATTCGAGGATATTTCACCCATCTCAAACCTTCTGAGTTTAGAGCGGTTACCACCGCAGCCAAATAAACAGATTAAACGTTTCGGCTGGTACTCCTTTAAAGTTGTCAGGAGACTCTTTAGACTCATAGCATTGTGGGCATAATCTATCATCAGCGAGAATTTATCGGAGACATGGACCGGCTCAACTCTTCCTTTTACTTTCACTTCGTTTAAAGCAGATTGTACTATCTCAGCCGGAATACTAAAATGTCTGCAGATGGCAATGGCCGTCAGGGAATTATAGACATTAAATCTTCCCGGAACATGCATATTTACATCAAAATTCATAAGACCTTCGGCTCTGTACTTTACGCCTAAGCTACCACCCAGGCTGTGCAGATCCACATCCACCGCACGCAGATCGGCTTCCGGGGAGAAACCAAAAGTTTCCACCTCGCAGGTATGACCTTTTAATACCTCCCAAACATGGCTGTCATCAATATTTACAATCCCGGTTTTACACAACTGAAAGAGCATACCTTTACAGGCCATATACTCTTCGAAATCCTTGTGCTCCGTTGGACTGATGTGGTCTGGTTCAATATTGGTAAATATACCAAGATCAAAGGTAAAACCAGCTATGCGGTGAAGCATTAAACCCTGGGAGGATACCTCCATTACCACACATTCACAACCTGCATCGACCATTTTCCGGAAATATTCCTGTACAATATAAGATTCCGGCGTGGTATTATCGGCGGGTATAACTTCATCCCCAATGATTGCTTCTATGGTACCGATTAAGCCGGTTTTAATCCCAGCGCTTTCCAGAATGGAACGAACCATATAGGTAGTGGTGGTTTTACCTTTTGTACCGGTTATTCCCACGGTTTTCAGCTCATTAGCAGGATAACCAAAATAAGCCGCAGACATCTGGGCTAATGCCAGTCTGGTATCCGCGACACGAATTACTGTAACATTTTCTAATAATACTACATCTTTTTCCACAATGATCGCGGCAGCACCTTTCTCCACCACATCCGGTATAAAGTCATGACCGTCCTTCACCGCTCCGGATATACACACAAAAACGGAACCAGCCTTCACTTTTCTGGAATCATAAACAAGTGCTGTAATCTCTTGACGGACATCACCCTGCAAACAGGAATATTCAGATTTTTCAAGTATATGCTCTAAATTCATAGGAGCCTCCCATTCATAATCGCTAATATTAATATATTTATACCATATTACAAAATCCCATCCAAAATATTACTCTGGATGGGAATTATTGATGACAATGCCATTTATATGCCAAATAAAATTTATCGTTTCCACCATTGGTACTGATCTGGTATATTTCACCGTTAATTATATAACACGAAATATGGCTTGTCAAATTCCTTTTCCCGCGTAAGACTCTTAATTCTGTTCTGTCCCCGTGATATTATCCCCCAGGAATAACCATTTCTACAGTGAGGTATCATTCCGGGTGATTTCAAGGACTTTTTCCATTAATACAGGCTGTATAAGAGGGTAGGTCATTTTCTCCGGCACATCGTCAAAAAATTCAACCCGCTCCATCTCCATATCCGGCAATCTGCCAAACTCTTTTATTTCCGCATAATATAGCATTCCGAAGGATTCCTTAGTACCCGGATCCAAAATATCGTCCTTGACAACAGAATACACACATATCTTATGCAGATCATAAATTTTGGCACCGGTTTCTTCAAAAAGTTCTCTTTTTGCCGTATCGGTTATTTCCTCCTTTTCCTCCCTGTGCCCTCCGGGTACTTCATATGTATCTCTATCCCGGTGTTTACAAAAAACCCATTTATTCTTATACTTTGATACAATTACAGCAAATTCCAGTAAGCTATCTTCTACTGTTTCATAAAATTTCACCTGGAGCATAGTTCCTCTTTCCCATTGAAAGTTATAGCAATGAGACCTGTTTTTCTCCGGCCTTAACTCTCTCTGTTTTATGCTTATTACATTATTTTATCATAAAATGGGTTTATAAGGAACAAAAAGCAGATATTTTTTTAACCTTTACATTATTTATTATAAACACCTTTGAAAGTTTAAAACCAAATGATATATGTTGTTAGTTGTTATCGGCACGCTTTTTCATATAGAATATTATATTTTAATATGATATACTTAATCTGTAAATATGAGAATGAAATAGAAACAGCTGCACAGGCCTTATGAAAGATAACAGAGGTGAACTTATGTTTTTTATTATGGGACTTTCACAGTCACAGAAAAAATTAAACTTTATACAAAATATTGTATGTTCCCGCTGCGGGAAATTCGGCAGGTATGAAGTTTTTATGACCTACACTTATTTCAGCCTGTTCTTTATACCGATAATAAAGTGGAATAAACAATTCCTTGTAAAATCCACCTGTTGTAATACTACCTATTCCATTGATACTATTCTTGGCAAACGAATCTTAAAAGGCGAACCGGTAGAACTTAAGGACAGTGATTTGCATCAATACGGCAGTACCGGTACCGGCTATAACGGCGGTGGCTTGAACCAATGCCCCGGCTGCGGATATGAGATATTATCCGAATACAGTTATTGTCCGAAATGCGGAACCAGGCTGTAATGCTGACCCCAAAAACAGTGTGCCGGAATTGTAATTTTATTATCAGAAAGTGTCTGGCTTACCAGCCTCCGGGGCTGCACCACAGTTAAAACATATCAATACTACTTAAAATGGCTCTAAATCCAGTGTTGGAACGACGAATTCTAAGAATTCTGTTCCAACCCTTGATTTAGAGCCAATTTTATTCATGCTTTAATAATCCAAATTTATTAAGAGGCCATATTCTTAAAATTGCCCGGCCGCCTATATTCTCTTTGGTCACTTCCCCGACTTCCTCATAGCGGCTGTCCAGGCTGACCTCTCTGTTATCTCCCATAACAAAAAATTCATCGCTGTCCAAAGTAATGGGTTCCTCGGCTAATCCGGCATAGGTTATAGGTTCCTTTCCATAATCTTCATCCAGACGCTCCCCATTAATATAGATATCAGCACCCTTAATCTGTACCGTTTCACCGGGCAGACCAATGATCCGTTTAACATAATACTCATCATTATCTCTGCCGTGAGGATAAAAGACAATAATATCAAATCGTTTTAACTGGTCCAGATGATAACTTATTTTTTCCACTAACAGATGCTCTCCGTTATGAAGAGTATCTTCCATGGAAGGGCCGTCAACTATGGTTCTCTGAATTACATATGTGGGAATCAGATAAATGCAGGTGTATATGATTAATGCATATATGATTAAATCCAACAGAACGGAAGCGGGTTTACGCCTGGCCTCTTCCTTCTCCGATGCTCCGGAACCCTCTGTATTGCTGCTTGAATTCAAATCATTAACCGGTTCTACCTTCTCAGTATAACCCTCTGTTTTATTCTCTCCGCTCATTAACATAATCTCCCATCCGTGTTCTGCCTGTTATTGGTGCTCCAATATACCAAATTTATCAAAGGGCCAGATTCTCACCCAGGCACGTCCTATGATTGCACTTCTTTTTACGGGTCCAATACTCTCGTCCCTGCTGTCTTTGCTATTATTTCTATTATCACCCAAAAGAAAATATTCATCCTTTGCCAAAACGATAGGTTTTTGCGCAATACCGCCGTCCATAATAGGATTATTGCCATAATTTTCATCTAACAAACTGTCATTGATATAAATATCACTACCTATTATCTGAATGGTTTCACCGGGTAAGCCGATCACTCTCTTTATATAGTAAGTATCCTTTTCTTCACTATAAGGGCGAAATACAACTATATCATACCGCTTTGGCCGGTTTATTTCATAGGATACCTTTTCCAGTATTAAGTGATCCTCATTATGTAGCGTACTCTCCATGGAACTTCCGCTTACCTCAATTTGCTGACCTACAAACTGATGTATCAATAATACGGATATGATCACGATTACAAAATACACCAGCATTTCAAGAATTTCTTTTCCGTAACTCGTTTCTTTTTCATTTTCTCCGCCGGCAGCATTCTCTTTAGTAATCGCTTCGTTTCTTTCTGCTTCAGTTTCATTTAACCCGGATCTGTCATTGTTATCTTCCATAAAGATCTCCAATCTGTGTTTAAGGCCGGTTTACCTTAACACAATATATGATAAAGCACTCCCGCAGGATACCACTATTATAATATGAAGATTTCCTTAATCGGATATAGATTCTTCATAAAATAAATATATCACACGAAAGTGCTCATGAGAGCTCATTTTATCTGTTATCGATAGGAATCAGGATTCCTTGGTTTCGTCATCGTTTACGATTTTGACTTTTGACTGATATAACTCTTCTACTGCAATGGACAGAGGTTTTGCTGAAGTTGCACGAACCATGGGATCAACACCGTTAATAAGCTGTCTGGCCCGCTTCGCTGTTGCCAGCACGATGGAATACCTGCTGTTTACTACAGGTTGTTCTCCCGGTTCTACCTCGCTGTTTACTACTTTCATTAAGTCTGTATATGATGGATGTAACATAGTATTCTCCTTCCTTTTACGAACGCTTCTCTTTTATATTCTTGTCTTTATTCTGACGAATATACCGTTAAATCTGTTTCTTCTTTTGCATTTACCCGGTTTGCAATTGTTTCCGGAAGTAATGCTGATAACACAAGATGCCCGCTGTCTGTTACAATAACAGATTTTGTCTTCCTGCCGCAGGTAGCATCAATTGCCGTCCCCGCATCTTTGGCACTTTGCACCATTCTCTTTATCGGAGCTGCTTCCGGACTGATAATTCCAATGATTTTATTTGAATTAACTACATTACCAAATCCAATATTGATTAATCGATTCAATCTCTGTACCTCATTCCGGTTTTTTATTACTATTCTATATTCTGAATCTGTTCCCTTATCTTTTCTATCTCGGTTTTTAAATCGATGGCTTTATTGGTGATATTAATGTCATTTGCTTTGGATAAAATCGTATTGGCTTCCCGGTTCATCTCCTGAGCAATAAAGTCTAACTTTCTGCCAATACCCTCACCGTCTTCCAGGGTTGCTTTCATATTCAGAATATGACTTCTTAGCCTTACGGTTTCTTCATCCACACATATTTTATCTGCAAATACGGTGACTTCCGTTGCCAGAATACTTTCATCCAGCTTGGTATCACCCAATAATTCGTTGACCTTTGCAGTCAGCTTCTGTCTGTATTCTGCTACAATCTGAGGAGATCTTTCCTCAATGTAACCAATATAATCTGTCATACCGTCCAGTTTCTGCAAGAGATCCTTTTTCAAATTCAATCCTTCTGCGATTCTGGTTTCAACAAGCTGTTCGGCTGCCGTTTTTACTGCCTTTTCAACAATTTTCCATAATTCCTGCTCATCTATGCTTTGTTCCTCCAAAGTAAACACATCCGGAAATCTGGATAAATTCGAAACCCGGATATCATTCTCTATCTGGAAACTATCACTCATTTTGACAAGATAATTATAATATACTTTTGCAATATCATCATTATACTTTACGCAGATATTATTCTCCGTAAAATCTTCATACGTGATAAATACATCCACCTTACCACGTCCGATATATTGCTTTAAAACATTACGTATACCGGCTTCAAAAAAACTGAGCTTCTTCGGCATCTTAATGGAAATATCACAGTATCTGTGATTTACTGCCTTCATTTCAACAATAATCTTACGTTCTTCTCCTGCTTCTTCACATCTGCCGAAGCCAGTCATACTTTTTAACATATTCACACGTTCTTTCAATATAAAGTTTTATAATGCCAGAATTAATTCTGATTCGACTCACCTCAAAGTTTTTGCAGGCATTTGAATTTATTATAATTGATATACAACCACAAGTCAAGACAGCTTCATAAATAATGTCAGAAAAATTATTGCTTCTGTCTCTGTCTGATGGTATACTAAATGGTATTGATAAATAGTATATTTCACATTCGCAGACAGTTATAAAAATAAAATAATGAGGACATATAATATTTCCGGTAAGTTTCCTTACAATCAGTCATCCGGAAAAATCTTATATTTTTATGATGTTTTTCATTGTATATATTGTATCATTATTTTTATATGTCCAATCCCTTATAAAGGAGAAAAAAATATGGCACTCGACGGACTCGTAATATCCAATGTGGTCTATGAATTAAAAGAAAAACTCATAGATGGCAGAATCAGTAAAATATCCCAGCCGGAAAAGGATGAGCTGATGCTCACCATTAAAAACAACCGGGATAATTATAAATTATTTTTATCTGCCAACGCAAGCCTGCCCCTGGTATATCTAACAGAAGAGAATAAACAGAATCCCATGACTGCGCCGGGTTTTTGCATGCTGCTCAGAAAGCATCTAAACAGCGCAAGAATATTAGATATCACCCAGCCCGGACTTGAACGTATTCTGAAAATAAAAATTGAACATTTAAACGAGATGGGTGATTTATGTGTAAAGTACCTGATTCTTGAGGTTATGGGCAAGCACAGCAATATCATTTTTATTGATGAAGAAAATACCATTATCGACAGTATCAAGCACATCTCCCATCTGGTCAGTTCTGTCAGGGAAGTTTTGCCGGGAAGGGAATACTTTCTGCCCCCCGCCGGAGATAAAAAAGATCCTCTGACACTGACCTATGAAACCTTTAAGGAAGGTGTACTGGCTAAGCCCCTGCCGGTGGGAAAAGCCATCTATACCTCACTTACCGGCTTTAGCCCGTTAATGGCAAATGAAATCTGTGTCAGAGCGTCTCTGGATTCCGAAAGCTCTACCAGCGCCCTGACAGAAGCTGAAGGCCTTCATCTGTATAAAAACCTGGAACGCCTGATTCTGGATGTGAAAGAACATCATTATTCACCCAATATCGTTCTGGAAGAGGGAGTCCCCCTGGAATTCTCCTGTTTTCCTCTTAGCTGCTACGGCACTCTTGAGAGTAAAGAATCTGATTCCATCTCTTCCGTTTTGGAATCCTTTTATGCGGTTAAAAATACGGTATCCCGTATCCGTCAGAAATCTGTGGACTTGCGCAAAATTGTATCCAATGCCATCGACCGGAATACGAAAAAGTATGATTTGCAGTTAAAACAGTTAAAGGATACGGAAAAAAGGGACAAATATAAAGTATACGGTGAACTGATAAACACTTACGGCTACAATCTGGAACCAGGAGCCAAAGCTCTGACAGCTCTGAATTACTACATCAATGAAGAGATTACCATTCCTCTGGATCCTACCCTGACACCGGGTGAAAATGCCAAAGTTTATTTTGAAAAGTACAATAAATTAAAACGCACCTATGAAGCCCTGTCTAATTTTATAGAAGAAACAAAGATGGATCTGGTACATCTGGATTCAATCCGCACCTCTTTGGATATCGCCCTGGCGGAAGAGGATCTGGTGGAATTAAAGGAAGAATTAATGGAATACGGCTATATGCGGCGGCGCTTTACATCCGGCAAACCCGGAGCTAAGAATAAAAAGCAGAAAATCACAAGTAAGCCTTTTCACTATATTTCCTCAGACGGATACCATATCTATGTAGGTAAAAATAATTATCAAAATGACGAGCTGACCTTTAAGTTTGCCGTGGGAAGTGACTGGTGGTTCCACTCCAAGAAAATTCCGGGCTCCCATGTTATAGTCCAGGCAGGCGGAAGTGAACTGCCCGACAGAACTTTTGAGGAAGCCGCCAGACTAGCAGCTTATTATTCCAAAGGCAGGGACGGGGATAAAGTAGAGATTGATTACACGGAAAAGAAAAATGTGAAAAAGCCCGGAGGCGGGAAACCAGGATTTGTGGTGTATTATACCAATTATTCCATGCTGGTATCTCCAGATATTACCGGAATTGTTCAGATTTCTTAAGCTAATCACGTAATTGCTACTATCAGGTATCGCATATAAAGATTGATTGAATTTGCAGAAAAGGGGTTACAATGATAATTGCGGACTACCACGTTCATTCCCGTTTTTCCAGTGATTCAACCGCTCCCATGGAAGATATGGTGGAGAAAGCTATTTCACTTGGAATGAAAAAAATTTGTTTTACTGATCATATGGATTATGACTTTCCTAATAATTCCGGGCTTTCTTTTCTCTTTGATCCGGACGAATATTTTAAGGAACTGGACAGAATAACTGAAAAATACAAATCAGAAATCAAAGTATTGAGAGGTATTGAACTAGGTTTACAGCCATATCTGGCTCCCAGATACCAGAAACTGACCGATCAGTATGATTTTGATTTCGCCATCGGTTCCTCCCATCTTGTAGACGGCCTGGACCCTTATTATCCTGAATACTGGAAGGATAAGACCGCAGAGGAAGGGCTGGAAATTTACTTTAATTCTATTACCAATAATGTAAAAGCTTTTACCGGGTATCAGGTTTATGGACATCTGGACTATGTCGTCAGGTATGCCCCGGACAAAAATCTGGTTTATACTTATGAAAAGTTCGCAGATATTATCGATGAAATGCTGAAAACCATAATCAGCCACGGCTTAGGTATTGAAATCAATACCGCCGGTTTTAAATATGGCCTGGGTTATGCCCACCCTCAGGCAGATGTATTAAAGCGTTATAAGGAACTTGGGGGTGAAATACTTACCATCGGTTCCGATGGTCATCAGCCGGAACATTTGGGTTACGACTTCGCCAAAGCGGAACAGTTATTACAGTCTCTTGGCTTTAAATACTATACCACCTTTGAAAAGAAAAAGCCGGTTTTCGAACGGCTGGATTAATAACTTAACACCAGAAATCCCAGGGAAACTGCTTCCCTGGGATTTCTTTCTTATTCTATCTGCTTCATATTAAAGGATAAGAAAAGGATTGCCTATCCTGGTGCTGACACCCGGATTCCTGATGTTTATTATAACTATGCTCGCAGAATCGTTCCGCCTCCCACAACATAATCCCCATCATAAAAAACTACAGCCTGTCCGGGAGTTATGGCTCTTTGCGGTTCGTCGAATATACATTCTATCTTATCTTCCGCTACTTTACGTATTTTACACTTGGACCCTTTATGGCTGTAACGGATTTTAGCTGTCACTTCCATTTCACCGTCCAAATCATCTATGGACATAAAATTAAGATTACCGGCATACAGTGTGTCGTTATATACTTCATCACCGTTACCGATTACGACTTCATTGGTTTCGGGACGTATGGCCAGAACAAATACCGGATGTCCCATGGAAAGATTCAGACCTTTTCGCTGTCCTACGGTATAATGAATAATACCTTTGTGTCTGCCTATGACTTTTCCGTCCGCGGTTACAAAATTTCCTTCGGAGGGTTTTTTACCAGTATATTCCGTAATAAATTTTGCGTAGTCCTTATCGGGAATAAAACAGATTTCCTGGCTGTCGGGCTTACCTGCTACTCTTAAATTAATACCACCCGCCATTTTCCGGATCTCATCCTTAGTATATTCTCCGACCGGCATCAGAGTATGTGCCAGCTGATACTGACTTAAATTATATAATGCATATGTTTGATCTTTATCTTCCGTAGCCGATTTTTTTAAGGTATATCTCCCGTTATCAAGTTGTACCACTCTGGCATAATGACCGGTAGCAATATATTCTGCTCCAATATCCAGCGAGCGCTTTAAGAGAGATTCCCATTTTACATAACGGTTACAGGCAATACAGGGATTCGGTGTATTTCCTTTTACATATTCCTCTGCAAAATAGTCCATTACCGCATCCTTAAATTCTCTTTTAAAATTCATGACGTAGTACGGTATGTCAAGAGCATAAGCTACGCGTCTTGCATCATCAACTGCACTTAATCCGCAGCAGCCTCCGCTTTCTTCCTGTGCCGCCACCTCTTCGTCCTGCCATATCTGCATGGTGACACCAATTACGTCATAACCGGCATTTTTAAGTAAATATGCAGCAACAGAAGAATCCACTCCTCCTGACATACCTACTACTACTTTCTTCTTTTCCAAGTACATGCCTCCTAATAAACTTCCTCTACTTCCTCTTCACCAATATCGGATTTGGGTTTTTCCAAACCTTCAATTTTGATATTGTTCTTAGTGGCATAATCCCAAAGCGCTGCATGGATTGCTTCCTCCGCCAGCAAAGAACAGTGCACCTTAACCGGGGGAAGTCCGTCCAGGGCATCCATTACTGCTTTATTGGTTATCAGTAAGGCTTCCTGAATATTCTTGCCTTTTACCAGTTCCGTAGCCATACTGCTGGTGGCAACGGCAGCACCGCAGCCGAAGGTTTTAAATTTAACATCCTCTATGATACCGCTGTCGTTAATATCCAGGTAAATTCTCATAATATCACCACATTTTGCATTACCTACGGTACCAACGCCACTGGCATTCTCTATTTCTCCGACATTTCTGGGGTTGCTGAAATGATCCATTACTTTTTCACTGTACATTTTAAGTCCTCCTTTATCACTAACCATCACGATATGATGTGATTACAATCCGTCTAATATATTTAAGTAAGTAGTGAAAACCTATTAAAAATTTTCACTTTCTATCTGAGCCGTTTCAAAAGTATATACGTGAAATGCATTGGGTATAGCCCGTAAAATCAAGATGCATTTCATCCAATATATTTACCAGCTTAATTCTGGCTGCTCTTAACAAAATCCTCATACAAAGGTGACATGGAACGCAGCTTTTCTACGATTTCTTTAATCTTTTCTACTACATAGTCCATTTCTTCCTTTGTGTTGTCTTCACACAGTGTCAGACGGAGTGAACCATGGGCAATTTCGTGAGGAAGACCGATGGATAACAACACATGGGAGGGATCCAGTGATCCGGAAGTACAGGCAGATCCGCTGGAGGCGCAAATGTTCTGCATATCCAGCATAATCAGAAGGGATTCACCTTCAATAAACTGAAAACTGAAATTCGCATTATTAGGAAGCCTGCTGGTTCTATGTCCGTTTAATCTTACATAAGGAATCTCAGCCATTATTCTCTTAATCAAGTAATCTCTTAGTTCGATTTCCTGCTTCTGACGGGCTTCCAGGGTTTCCACCGCTATTTCCACGGCTTTACCAAAGCCCACAATTCCCGGCACATTCTCCGTACCTGCTCTTCTGTGTCTTTCCTGAGCTCCGCCGTGTACAAAGGATTTTAATTTCAAGCCTTTGCGGATGTAGAGGAAGCCGATACCCTTGGGACCATTTAACTTATGCCCGCTGGCACTTAACATGTCTATATTCAGATCATTGACATCCATCGCAAGCTGGCCGAAAGCCTGAACCGCATCTGTATGGAATAAGATATTATTAGCCTTTGCTATCTCACCGATTTCTTTTATCGGCTGAACCGTACCAATTTCATTATTGGCATACATTACAGAAATTAAAATAGTAGTCGGACGAATTGCTTTCTTTAATTCCTCCAGTTTGATGACACCGTTTTCATCCACGTCTATATAGGAAACTTCCATTCCATGCTTTTCCAGATATTCACAGGTATGCAAAATCGCATGATGTTCGATCCTTGAAGTAATTATGTGATTTCCTTTTGAGGCATACGCTTCCGCGGTGGCTTTTAAAGCCCAGTTATCTGCTTCTGTACCGCCTGCCGTAAAATAAATATCGGAAATCTCCGCTCCCAACGCTTTTGCTATGATGCCTCTGGCTTCATCTACCGCTTTTTTATTCTGTGTTGCCAATTCATAAACGCTGGACGGATTTCCAAAACTCTCGGTAAAATACGGGAGCATGGCTTCCACAACTGCAGGACGTGTTTTTGTTGTAGCTGCATTATCTAAATATATCTTTTTTTCCATCTGTGTCATCTCCTATTATATTATTTCCTATTGCCCGCAAGTTGGCTTTCTACGGCTGTCTGCTTCAGGAATTCCATGTTCGGATCGAATCTTTTCGCTCTCTTTAATCAGTTCGGAGAGTTTCATGGTATCCACCGTATTATTTATACTATCACTAATACGCATCCAAACGTATTTTGTTACACACAAATCAGCTCCGGTGCAAGAAGAACCTTTTCCTATGATTTCAGCACAATCTACAGGGTTTAAATCCCCTTCCAGTGCTCTTAATATATCGCCTACGGATATTTCCTCCGGTTCTTTCGCCAGTATATATCCGCCTTGTGCTCCTCTGATACTATTTACAATACCTGCTTTTTTTAATTTTGCAATTAACTGCTCCAGATAACTGATAGAAATATCCTGACGTTCCGCGATTCCGCTCAAAGCAACTGCTTCATTTTTTCCATTCATAGCCAAATCCAATACCGCTCTAAGTCCATATCTACCTTTTGTAGATAGCTTCATTTTCCCACCTCTTTTCTATACATTTCGGGTGTTTAATTCCTACTATTTCATTTCCTACTAAAACAGTGCACTTTCTGGTAACATATTATCATTCCGCTCCTAATTTGTCAACATGATTCTGGAATTGTTTTATAGTCTGCGAATATATTTAACTAAGTCCTGTTTATTGATTGATTGGGGTCATTTTATGACAAAAAACAAAAGCAACTTAATTAAAGGTACGGTAGTTCTGACACTGGCAGGTTTGGCTACCCGCTTTATCGGCTTCTTTTACCGTATATTTTTATCCAATGTTATGGGTGCTGAAGTCCTGGGGATTTACCAGCTGATATTTCCTATTTATATGATCTGCTTCACCGTTTTTGCTTCCGGCATCCAGACAGCCATTTCAACCCTGGTTGCCAACGAATTAGGGAAAAAGCATTATAAAAATATAACCAGAGTACTTAAGATTGGTATTATCATGTCACTGATTGCTTCCATAGTATTAGCCTTTCTGGTATACCGTTATTCCGAATTGATTGCGGCAAGTATAATAAAAGAACCCAGCTGTGCTTCTTCACTTAAAATGCTTTCCTATGCTTTTCCTTTTTGCGGCGTTACCGCCTGCATTAACGGTTATTATTACGGTTTAAAAAAAGCAGGAGTACCTGCCACTACCCAGTTACTGGAACAAATTATCCGGGTAATTTTTGTCTATATTATTGCTTCTTATGCCGGTGGCGGAAATATTAAGGTAACCAGTGAACTAGCCGTATTAGGTGTTGTAATCGGTGAAATCGCTTCCCATCTGTATAATATCGGTTCCCTTTATTGTTCCCGCACGCCAAGAGAATTATTTAAACTTTCCAAAACTACCCAGACTCCTCCTTACCAGAAAAATGAAAATATAACCTCCCGGTTATTTAAAATGAGTCTGCCGCTGACGGCAAACAGGCTGCTGATCAGCATTTTACATAGTGTAGAAGCCATTCTTATACCAAATATGTTAAAAAAATATGGCTTAAGCAGTTCGGAAGCACTTAGCATCTATGGCATTTTAAACGGTATGACTATGCCCTTTATTATGTTTCCTTCTGCCATCACAAATTCACTGTCGGTTTTATTAATGCCTACAATTTCCGAAGCCCAGTCTTCCAAAAACGAAGAAATGATCCGTAAAACCACAGCCATTTCCATAAAATACAGTATGCTCATCGGTATCTTAAGTGCCGGAATTTTTATATTTTTCGGCCAGGATTTGGGCGATTTGATTTTCCATAACCAATTGGCCGGCAGTCTTTTAATGACTTTAGCCTGGCTCTGTCCCTTCCTTTATATAACCACAACTTTGAGCAGTATTATAAATGGACTGGGGCTGGCACATCTGACCTTTGTCAACTCAATTGTTGGATTATCGGTACGGATACTTTTGATTCTGTATCTGGTACCTAATCAGGGTATGAACGGCTACTTAATCAGTTTATTAATCAGCCAGCTGGTGATTACCTCCTTTGATGGTTTTATTGTTATAAGAAGGATAAAGCCGCCCTTTGAAGCCGCCGACATTATTCTAAAACCCGGACTCATCGTGGCCCTGGCAGGATATCTTTTTTACCGCTTATATGAATACACATCCCCCAGGTTTGGAGGGTTGATTGTTATATTGGGTTGTATTGGTTTAGTCTGCGTCGTGTACATCATGCTTCTTGGCATAACAAAAGCTGTCTCCTTAAAAGATTTTAAGTAAACAGCTTAAATCCGTCCTTGCCCCTGTCCTTCACGTCGTAAAGTGCTTTATCGGCGCAGTTTAACAACTGGTTATAATTTTTACCGTCTCTGGGATATATGGAGACACCGATACTGCCAGAGACTGAAATTTCATATTCTTCCTCACGGTAAACAGAACGAAGCGCCCGGGCAAGCAAGTCCGCCTTATTAAGCACGGCTTCCTTATTGGCAATATCCCCTATAAATACGGCAAATTCATCTCCGCCAATACGTCCGATGATCTCACCTCCCGTAAAAATCATCTTTACCTGATTAATAACAAAAGATAAAATCTTATCACCCTGTAAATGTCCGTACCGGTCATTAATGCTCTTAAAGTCATCAATATCCACGATCATAAAGATGTGTTTTGTTTCGCTGTTTACTTGAATATAATGATCTATCAGATCCTTTGTCGTGCTCTTGTTGTAGACGCCGGTTAAAGGATCTCTTTTTGCCTTATATTCCAGTGTCTGTAATTCCTTTTTATGTAAATCAATATTTACGATTTTCCCTATGACCCGAAGAGGATGCTTATTATCATCATAGATTGTCTTCCCACGGGTATGGCACCACACATATTCATTATTGATATCCCGTATGCGAAATTCAGACTCCACCATCTCCCTGCCGCTTCTTAAAGCTCTGCAATACTCTGAGAAAACTCCGATATCTTCCGGATGTATCATCGTCTGAGCATGGGTATCCGAATCCGAAAAGCCGGATATCACCGGCATACGGCCGTACAATTCCTTATATTTATCAGCGAAGGTCATTAAATCATTGGCGATTTCATATTCAAATAAGATGTCATTGGATATTTCAGCTGCGACCCGGTATCTCTCTTCCTCCAGTAAAAGCCTTTCCTGCATTTGCTTGGAATCTGTAATATCGATGAGAACGGCGGATAGCGTATGATTTCCCTCTTTGTCCAGAATATAGTTCCCGTTGAGCAGAATCCACATAATGCATTTATCCTTTGTTATCATCCTGACTTCTTTTTGAATATATTCACCATTGTTAAATCCATCACTAAGTGCCCTAAACTTGTCCTGATCTTCTTCATGAACCAGACTTATAACACTATTATCCATATGTTGTTGTATTTCATCTTTGCTGTAGCCTATAATATCAAAAAATCCGTTACTGGCATAAATTATCTCATAGTTGTGGTTTAAATTAAAATTAACAAAACCCGCATGAATACTGTTGGTTATATGTCTTAACTCCAGGGAAGCCTCTCTGATCTTTTTGTCACTGTTGATTTTAACCCGTAATATAAATACTGTGACAAAAACACATAGAACAATCAGTACAATTAAAAATACTGTCAGAAAAAATGTCTGGGAATATACGAAAGATTCTTTGGGCAGTATCTCTTCTGCATGTACAATTTGTAGAGGATAGCTTATTAACAATACTATACTGATTATAAATATACTTAAGATAATTCCGTAACACAAAGCTTTGTGAAAAATACAACAAAGAGATTGCTTTTTCACCTGATATTCACCTTCTTTAAATCACATTAATATTCTTAAATTACCGTTTATCTTATGTATTATAAGTTCTGTAAACATTCCGTCAGCATAAATAACGACGTCAACGAAGTGACGTCAGAGTAATAACGCTATTTGCTCAAGCGAAAGTTCTATGCTATTCTAAGCATCCGTTATATAAATACCATTACAGGAATGGCACCAAAATCAGATGGCCTAGTTATCCTACGGGATTTAAATTCCTATAAGATAAAAAAACTCTGTGAATAAACACAGAGCTTAAAATTGCATATAAACAGTAATCTAAATTACCTTTGTGCAACCGGCTGTCATATCTGTTGTAATCAGATTTAGACCCTAAGCTTTGCGTCCTTGTCTTTCGACAAGTTTGCCCTTACCAAATATAGGAATATTGTACTACATATTCCCATATAATGCAATACTTTTATATATGAATACAATCTAAATTTATTTTTTTGCTGATTTTACATATAAATGTGATAATTTTAAAATTGCTTATTCACTTAATCTTTAGAAAGCTCAAGCCCTAATCAAAATTAGTGACTCAAATTTGATTCCAGCATTTTGATAGTTTTGAATAATAGTAATCATTACAATAGCTTAGTCTGTAATCATATTGATCACTCATAGACAATTTATAATCGGAAATCGCTAAATAATTATTGCTGCGTCCTGTAATACCGCATCTACTCTGGTAGCACCAAAAATCCTGTTGCGTAGCATTTCGTCTATGTGTTTATTGATTCCCATCATTCCTCTTTTTATCATTCTCTCCTTAACCTCCAATTTGCAGCTGTGACTTCCCAGTGATTATAAGCAGCATGCCAAAGTCCTGCAAAACAGGGCATCGCCTTTAACATACTGCTTTCCTGTAATTCATATGCCAACTACTGTATTCCTAATTATCTTACAATTCTATATCTGATAATTTGTTAGTGTCACCTTATATGGCTCCAATGATACGATAGACGGTTTTTTACGATATTTACGGTAGATAGCTTGTTGCTCAAAAGCCCTTTAAATCTCATATACAAAGGGAACTTCGTCCAAGTCAAAAGGCGTCACCTGATATACATAATAATTCAGCCAATTTGCATACATGGCATTGGAATGCGCTCTCCAGGTCAGATTCGGCTTATTGTCATCCTGGCCATCGGGATAGTAATTCTTGGGCGGTTGAATTTCAAGTCCCTTTGCTTTATCTCGTTTATATTCCTTATCCAGCGTTATTCTGTCATATTCCGGATGTCCCGTTACAAAAATTTGTCTGCCTTCCTCTGCAATTGCAATAAATACACCGGCTTCTTCAGACTCAGCCAGAATGGTCAGGTGCGGGTTATTAAGGATTTCTTCTCTGGATACGGTTGTGTGCCTGGAATGAGGGGCATAAAAAACGTCATCAAAACCTCTGACAAAAGGCTCTTTCCTATTCGATACCTTATGAAGGAATACTCCGAACATTTTCTCATCCAAAGGCACCTTATGAATTCCATAGTGGTAATACAAACCGGCCTGAGCTCCCCAACAGATATGGAGTGTGGAAGTCACGTTGGTTTTTGACCATTTCATGATCTGCACCAATTCCTCCCAGTAATTAACCTCTTCGAATTCCATCTGTTCTACCGGTGCTCCGGTTATAATTAATCCATCAAATTTTGTATTTTTAATATCATCAAAAGTTAAATAAAACTGATCCAGATGGCTGGCAGCCGTATTCTTACCTACATAAGAACCGGTGGTCAAAAAAGTTAAATCAACCTGTAAAGGGGTGTTGGAAAGGCATCTCAGCAACTGCACCTCCGTATCCTCCTTTAACGGCATCAGGTTTAGTATGGCGATTCGCAAGGGACGTATATCCTGATGCATAGCTCTGGTTTCATCCATGATAAATATATTTTCATCTTCTAATATTTTTTTTGCCGGTAAATCACTTTGTACTCTTATAGGCATATCTTCACCATCTTTTCTTTCTTTTTTTATTCAGCTGTCACTATTACAAATTGATAATAAAAAAAGCTACCCTCCTTTACTTATAGTTCAAGGACGATAGCAAATATGCTTCGTGATACCACCTTAATTTGTCTGTATTTCACAATCCAGACCTCTGCGAGTACGGAACTTAAGTCGATACTCTGGCGCTGTAATGGGCACCCCCATCGTAGCCTATACAAATGACGTAGTCGGTACGCGGCTCCAAGACCATTTTCAGCAATGTATTCTGCGCTTCTTCTCACCCTGAAAGCTCTCTGTAACATATCCCACTGCTTACTTTTCTTTTCATAGCCTTTATTATTTTCTTTAATATACTACATTTTTATTACAAAGTCAATCATTCAAAAGATCACAATAACAATATTTAAAAGGCCACATAATAATAATAATAATAATAATCAAAAGGTATATCATTATTTATTCCAGCATTTTAACAAACTCTTCCTCCGTAATAATATCAATGCCAAGTTCCTTGGCTTTTTTATTTTTCGAAGACCCGGATAGATTATCGTTATTGATTAAATAGTGGGTTTTTGCAGTTACAGAACCCGTTACTTTTCCGCCTTTTTGCTCAATGAATTCCTTTAATTCATTCCGGTTGG
>JAEZSL010000003.1 GCA_023443925.1 Bacillota bacterium
GCTTCAACTATGATAGTGTATCCAACCGACTTACTGGCAGAAAGTATTTCTGAAAATAGATTGCAACCTATGTTTTTATTATCACCGGATTTAAGAAAACATTTCCGGCAGAATGCATCCCAAAAGCTAGAATTGCAATTTGACAACATGTACATAGTATTAACCGGTGCCAATAGCCCTGCCAGCGTAGCAAGTCATCCTATGAGGTATCTATTCCTGGATGAGGTAGACAAATATCCAGGAGCCAGTAAAAAAGAAGCGGATCCGATTAAGCTTGCAAGGGAAAGAACCAAAACCTTTGTCAGCAACAAAAAGATATTTATCACCTCAACACCAACTTTAAAAACCGGCCATATCTGGAAAGCAAAAGAAAGCGCAGATATAGAAAAACATTATTTTGTGCCATGTCCCCACTGTGGAGAGATGATCGAATTAAAGTTTGCACAGATAATCTATTCACAGGATGAAACAATGTCTTTTGCTGACCGTGCTGAAACTGCATATTATGTATGCCAGGAATGCGGCTCCATAATCAATGACAGGCATAAACCTACCATGCTAAGAAATGGTAAATGGAGAACTGTAATTGATAAAACGAAATATGTAAAAAAAGTGGCCTTCTGGATTAATACTCTTTACAGTCACCAAATCCGATTTGCGGATATTGTAAAGGAGTATCTTTCAAGTAAAGAAGATCCGGAGCTATTACAGAACTTTTACAATTCCTGGCTGGCAATTCCATGGGAAAATACAAAATTAAAAACCAGTGAAGAAACGTTACTGGAACGTCAGTCCGAGTTAGAAGAATTAGTACTTCCTAGGTGGACTAAATTATTAACTGGGGGTGTCGATGTACAAGAAAATTGTCTGTATTGGACTATAAGAGCATGGGGTAATTTTTCTACCAGCCAAAATATTGCTCATGGTCAGGCTTTATCATTATCTGAAGTAGAAAACGTCATGAATATGGAGTTTCAAAAAGAAAATGGTGAAAAAATGATAGTGGATAAAGCACTTATAGACAGCGGTGATCAGACAGACGACATATATGAATTTTGTTTAATGAATCAGGATTGGGCAATCCCATGTAAGGGAGCGTCTAATCCTCTTTTAAGTCATTATAAAATTAGTGTTATTGATAAAGCTGGTTCAAAAGCAAATGGTACACAACTTATAATTGTTGATACCGGCAAATACAAAGATAATATAGCTTCCAGAATGTCCAGACCAAATGGAAAGGGAAGTTGGATGGTATACAAAGAATGTGATTTGAATTATGCAAAGCAAGTAACTTCGGAACAAAAAGTAGTAGAAAACGGTAAAGAGATATGGAAAACAAAAACCACGCATACTGACAATCATTATCTGGACTGTGAAGTATATGCCTACTGTGCAGCGGATCTCCTAAACTTAAGAATGCTGTATCTGGAAGATGAAACGAAAAAGGAGGAGGTTATCGTGGAGCAGCACACCCCGGAAGAACAATGGATACAAAATAATGAAAACTGGTTTCAAGGAGGTTAATAATGAATGACATTAATTTAGATGCTGCAACGCTACTGAAAGAGGTTAATAAAGCCATATATTCCATTATGGTCGGTGGACAGTCTTATAAAATAGGCAGCAGGGAATTATCCAGAGCCAATTTAAAAGAATTAAAAGAACTAAGAACCATGTTAAAATCTGAAATTTCCGAAGGGAATAGTGGATTATTTGACAATACAGTGGTTGCTGAATTCCAATGGAGGTAACTATGGGATGGATAGATAATATTGTTTATAAAGTTTCTCCAGAATGGGCTTATAAAAGGGAAGCTTGGCGGCAGGAATTGGACAGCATTAGAAATTATGATGCCGGGGCCAATGACCGAAACAATGCAAATTGGCATGCTACAAACCAGTCGGCAGAATTAACAGACCGCTATGATCGGGACAGAGTCAGAGCCAGGGCAAGAGATTTGGAAAGAAACTCCGATATGGCACTAAGTGTGACAAAAGCATTTAAACGCAACATTGTCGGGGGAGGATTTAAGCTTCAGGCCAGAACACCGAACGATTCCTTGAACGATCAAATAGAGGAATACTGGGAAGAATGGTGCAAAAAAGAGAACTGCGATGTAACCGGTACGCAAAGTTTTAACCAGATTCTTAGAATGGCGGTTCAACGTAAAAAAGTGGATGGAGGCATTCTCTTTGTTAAGAGATATACGGAAGATGGTTTAATCCCATTTAAGTTACAGGCCATTGAAGTGGATGAACTGGCACAGGATGCCATTTCGGACAATGAAAGAGTTGTGGGAGGCATTAAGTACAACCAGTACAATAAGCCAATCGGTTATTACATAAAGCAGTATGATATTGATGGATATACCATCAATCAGCCAGTATACATCCCTGCAAAGGATGTTATTTTTCTATATAGCAAAAAAAGGCCGTCTCAGATCAGGGAAATGTCAGACATGGCCCCGACCCTACCCAGGATAAGAGATATTAATGAATTCATGGTAGCGGTTTCTGTAAAAGAAAGAATTGCTGCCTGCTTAGCTGTATTCATTAAAAATCTGAATCCAAACGGGGGAGGAATTGGCGGCAGAAACACAACGTCCGTTCAGGATAAAAAATATGATGGTAAAACATTGATACCAGGTATGATTCGGGAACTTAACGTGAATGAAGAGGTTGATACAATTAACCCATCCGGGCAAGCCACGGATGCGGCCAGTTTTGTTAAACTACAGCAAAGGTTACTGGCAGCTGGTCAAGGTATCAGCTATGAAGCTACTTCAAGGGATATGAGTGAAGTAAATTATTCTTCGGCCAGACAAGGAAATATTGAAGATGATCTGGAATATACCGAAGACGGTGAGCTAATCGAAGATTTCATGTCAGATGTATATGAATCCTTTGTCACCTGCTTATATCTTACAGGCTTAATTACAATAAATGATTTTCTGAAAAAGAAATCGCAGTATCTTAAGCATGAATGGGTAAAGGCTCCAAAAAGATGGATTGACCCGGTCAAAGAAGCTACGGCAAATAAAATCGCTTTAGCAACTGGCCAAAAAACATTAAGGGATATTGCAGCAGAAAACGGGAGGGACTGGAAAGAGGTTGTGGATGAGATGGCAGAAATCATTGAATACGGCAAAGAAAAAGGAATCGATTTAGGAGGTGTAATATTTGGCACAAAAGGGAACAACACCAAAAAAGCAGACCAGTAACACCAGAGAATTTTACGAAGGCAGCATCCGGGCATTATCCGGAGAAGGGAATGAAAGAAAGTTTGAAATATCGTTTTCGAGTGAAGACCCTTATGAAAGGTGGAGTTTTACTGAAATCCTTGACCATACTGGCGATTCAGTTGATCTTGTCAGGTTGAATGATATCGGCTGTGTTCTTTTTAATCACAACCGGGATATTGTCATAGGAAAAATATTAAAAGCCTGGGTTAAGGATGGCAGAGGTCTTGCGGAGATCGAGTTTGACACAGATGAGGAATCCGAGAAGATATACCAGAAGGTAAAAAACGAGGTAATAAAAGGCGTTAGTGTCGGTTACCGGGTTCGCACCTGGGAAGAGGTAGGAGCCAACAGAACCTCCGCGGACGGCAGGTTCAAAGGGCCGTGTATGGTAGCGAAAAAATGGTTTCCATATGAAATATCAATTGTATCTATACCAGCAGATGCTACTGTTGGAGTGGGCAGGGACTTAGAGAGTGACGTAATTTCTCTTAAGTCCCTAAACCTTTATCAAAAGCAGATTCAAATAAATAAAAACTATATTTAGGAGGAGAAAAATGACAAGAAAGCAAATGATCCAGGAAAGAACTTTAAAACAGCAGGAATTAGTAAACAAAGCCAAAAACGAAGGACAAAGAGATTTCACTGATGATGAGCAGAGAGAGTTTGACCAGCTGCAAGGAGAAATTGATCTTTTGAAATCTTTTGGTGATGAGGAAGGCGGCGGAGAAGATCCTGCAGATCCTGCCCGAATTTTAGAAGCAGAAAGAAGCCGCGTAACCGAAATCAATGATTTATGCAGGGAATTCGGAATTGACTCTAGTAAGTACCTGACCGATGGCACAACTGTGGAAAACATGAGAAGTATTGTTTTAGATCATGTCAAGAAAAACGGGGCTCCCATAAGTGCCAAAGTTACGAATGATGAGGGAGATAAATACAGATCAGCAGCAGTTGACGGCCTCTTAATGCGTGGAGGGATCCAACTTGAAAAACCGGCAGACGGTGCCGGGGATTTTAGAGGCATGAGCTTAAGAGATCTGGCGATTGAATCGTTGGAGCAGGATGGTGTTAATGCCAGAAGAATGAGTAATGATGATCTGTTCCGGGAGTTAATGCAACGGCAGTATTTTAATCCGACTGCGGCATTTCCGTCCATCATGGATGCTGCAATTAATAAAGCATACGTGGAAGGGCATAAAAAAGTAAATGTAACCTTTGACAAGTGGACTAAGCGGGGAACATTAAAAGACTTTAAGACCACAGAAAATAATTACTTGGCTGGAACTGCTGGTGAATTCCTGGAAGTACCGGAATCTGGCGAATTAAAACATGATACGCCGATTGATGCTAAGCTGCCAACCAGAAAGTTAAAGACTTACGGCAGGCAGTTTACAATGACAAGGCAGGCATTTATCAATGATGATATCGGTTTCCTTACAACTATGCCTTCCCGGTATGCAGCTTCAGCCCGTAAGACCATCAATACGCAGGTATACCAGATCCTAACTGGTAATCCCACTATATACGATGGCATTCAACTATTTCATTCGGTTCATAATAACATTATGAGTGAAGCATCGGGAATTGTAACCGCTGCTATTCAAAAGATGATTACGAAACTCCAAAAGCAAAAAAATCAGTTTGGTGAGGCTATTATAATTCGACCTGGTTATATTGTGGTACCGGTAGGTTATGGTTTTACAATACAGGCCATATTGGGCAGTCCTACGATACAGACTACGGAAAACACACAGGCCGCTAACCCGCTATACCATTATCCGATTGAAGTAGTGGAAGATCCGACTCTAAATGCCCTGATTGGTGATAACAATCCACTTCCTTGGTATGTTATCGGGGATAAGAACGATGTTGATTCAATCCAGGTAGATTATTTGAATGGAAATGATATTCCAACAATCAGGAGAATGGAAGCGCCGGGAGTATTAGGTTTCACATGGGATATATACTTGGACTGGGGCATTAGTGTTATGGATTACCGCAGTATTATCAGAAACAACGGTATTATTATACCGGAATAAGAAAGGAGTAACATATGAAAGCTACATATTGGCAGACTGGAAATACAATGGATTATTCAAATTTGGGAAGTGAAGTAATCGAAGCTGGCTCAGTTGTTACATTGGGTAAGAGAATCGGTGTAGCCGGTACTACAATTGAGGTTGGTAAAGTGGGGAGTATTCATGTTACCGGTGTTTTTGAAATGGCAAAGGCAGCAGAGGCGATTTCTTATGGAGATGAACTCTACTACGATCCGGAAGAAGAAGTGGTAACGAAAACAGCTACGGATATCAAAGCAGGTTACGCGTTCGAGCTGAAAACTTCCGACAAAGCCACTGTTTTAGTGAAAATTGGTTAGGAGGTTCGCATGAAACAATTAATTGCATTGGTACCTATTTTGTATTTAACGAAATATTATAAGGCGGGTGAAGAAATACCCGCCAGTGACCCGGATATGGTTAAAGCATGGCTTGAAAATAACGCCGCCGCATGGCGTGAAAAGTCAAAACCATTCCTACAGAAAAACACTTTTACAGAAGGGCTGAAGGCTTATTTGCAAAGTAAAGAAAAAGATACTGAAAATGCTTTGCCAGATCAGACAGAAGACGAACCGGAGAATGAGAGTAAAGATACCGCAGCAGAAGAAAAAGAGGTATCAACGCCTCCCGCTGAAGAAACGGATAAAGAATCTGCGGAACCGGCAGACAGCAAAGAGGAAAATGTTGCCGTAGAAGCCGCAAACGAGGGAAAACAGGATACACCTCAGCAGTCTATAACAAGGAGAAATAAAAAATAATGAGTGCTTTCAAAGACCAGCTAAAAGCGGACATGTATAATACTTTTCTTAATACAGAGGAATTTGCAGACATTCATATCATAGACGGTAAAGAAATGCCCGCCATGATTGAGGAAGAACTAGAAGAGTATGAAAATCTGAAAAATTATGATTTTGACGGTTTGTACAAAATAAAAATGATTGTCTTTGTTAGTTATGAGTCACTAGGAAAAATTCCAGTTGTGGACAGCAGAATAACAGTAGATAATAAAAAACTATTTGTGGTTAGCGTTTCGGAATCGTATGGCATGTTAAATCTTGTATTGGGAGTGAACACGGCATGATGAAAATTGAAATCAGGGCACCTGATACTAAGGAAATCAAAGGCGCTGTTAAGGGCCTGTATAAGCAATCACCTACATTACTATCAAGAGCTATTAATCGGGCTGCTACTACTGCTCAAACGGCAATTGGTAACAGTAAATCCGGTGTTCCGGGGTATTATAGGATACTGCAAAAAGAAGTCAAGCCTGCTATAAAAATAAAAACTGCGAATAAATCAGAATTAGTAGCGGTGGTTGAAGTAAAAGGTAGGTCAAGGCCTCTTATTAAATTTACGGTAAGCCCGAAAAAGCTGGCAAAACGAAAAGGCAATTCGGGCAAGCCTAAAATATACAAAGCAGCCGTTTTTCGCAGGAATGGTATCAAAGCGTTGAGTGGTGGCCCTGAAAAACCGTTTTATGCTGTCACCAAAAACGGAACAGAAGGCATCTTTTCGCGAAAAGAAACCAGAATACAAAAACAGATAAGAATAGTAAGAAAATCAAAGCGTGGAGCCAGGGTAAAAATCTATAAATATAAAATCAAAGTTAGAACCGGCGAACCATATGAGGTTGATGCCTTACAAATGCACTTCGGACCGTCTATACCGCAAATGGTTGAGAATACAGCCGTTATGAAAAAAGTACAGCATGATGCAAGTAATATGCTTCAGTCCAGATTGCAGCACGAAGTATCCAGATACTTGGCGAGGTTAGAAAAATGACAATTCAATTTTTACTGAAAGAAATCGTAAAAGATCTTACGACGGTTTTTAGCGGTTATCGTCTGATCAATCAGAAAGATAAATTGGCTGCCCTTAATATCTATCCGTACAATTTACCGGAAAAAATAGAAGAGGCAGACGAAGCTCATTTTCCTTATATTATTGTTATGCCGCAAATTGGTAAATTGGATTTAGATAGTGAAAGTGTAACCACTACGCTAACAATCGGCGTTTATGACTTAAGCGAAAATAAGCAGGGCTTTGCCGATATCCTGAATATAATTGAAAAATATAAAAATCATCTTATTTATGAAAGACTGATTGGCGGGTACGAAGTGCAGTATCCGATTGTTTGGGAGATGCAGGACGAAGATACCCACCCTGCTTATTACGGCGGCATGGAAATTGCGTGGAAATTGAAACCGATGGAATCGAAAGAGGAGGGATATATATAAATGGCAAAGAAGATTATAGACGAAATGCATGCAGAAACACAGAAAGCAATTCCGGAAACTGAAAATATTACGTCAGAAACCCCGAAAGGCAAGACAGCCGAAAAGAAAACTCCGGAAACGGTAGTTTATTGTGGGCCAACGATTAAGGGAATTGTTCAGCAATATGCCCACTTTACAAAGGGTATTCCTAAAAGTTTGAAGGAATACATTGCAACTCATAAATCAGTAAAAAGGTTAATTGTTCCCTTGGATAATTTTATTGAAACAAAAAAGAATATCCAAACCGCCGGAACAATTGAATACCTTACCTATAATAAAATTGTGAAAGGAGAATAACCATGGCAATTTACGAACATGGCATAATATCCAGTGAAAAGGCAACCTCGTTGCCAAAGCCCAATACCATAGCCAGCGCAGTCAGCGTGATTTTTGGTACGGCTCCGGTTAACCGGCTAAAAAATCCATACGGTGCTGTGAATATTCCTATCTTACTATCCGGCTACGATGAAGCGGTAGAGAAGATAGGATTTTCTTATGACTTTAAGAACTATACAATATGCCAGAGCATCTATGTGAGGTTTAAAAAATTCTTTATGGCTCCGATTGTTGTTGTCAATGTTTTGGATCCGGATGTACATAAGACGGAAGTCGATGCAGCAACGTTCACGGTTGCAAATAAAAAGGTTGAAATTAATGATCAGGGAATACTGCTGGATAAAATCATCGTAACTTCCGCGGATGGAAATACAACTTACGAAGCAGACGATGATTACATGGCATCCTTTACAGAAGCAGGTACCGTTCTTCTTGCAATCATTCCGGATGGTGCGATAACTGGCGGCAGCATAAAAATTGCCTATACAAAAATAGACCCCAGTAAAGTTACTTACTCCGATGTCGTAGGGGGTTATGATACCACAACCAGAAAGAGATCCGGAATTGACTGTGTAAATATGGTGTATCCATTGTTATCTATCGTACCGTGTCAACTTCTTGCACCCGGTTGGTCACACATCCCAACAGTGGCCGCTATGCTGACCGCTAAAGCGAAACTGATTAACCAACTCCATAATGCGATCGCCATAACGGATATCTCAACGGATGAAGTGAAAGACATTGAGGGTTTACTGGAATATAAAGTGAATCATGGTTATGATGATAAATTTAACCTCCCTTGTTATCCCAAGGCATTGGTAGACGGTTACGAGGTATACTATTCCTCTGTTATAGACGGTAATATTGCAGCTACGGATAGTTTAAACGGTGGACCCTATGCTTCGCCGTCAAACAAACTGATTCATATTGATGGCACCTGCTTTGAAGGTGGAGAAGAGATTTACTATGACATGGCCGAAGCAAATAAAATCAATGCAGCAGGTATCATGACAGCGCTCAATATGAATGGTTGGAGAAGCTGGGGAAATGAAATGGGGTGCTATCCAGAAAATAAGGATGTTAAAGATCGTTATATTGTATGCCGCAGGGTATACAATTACCAAGACAACTTATTTAAACTCAATTTCTTTGATAAGGTAGATGATCCCGCAAATTTCAGGCTTATCGAATCAATTGTAAATGCGGAAAACCTAACCTTATCAACCCTGGCTTCACAAGGACGTATCGCAGGAGGCAGCTTAAGCTTTAATAGAGAGGATAATCCAGTTGAAAAAATTCTGGAAGGACACATAACTTTTAAGCGAACCTTAAGTCCATTTACACCTGCCATAGTAATTGAAACTGTAACAGAATTTGATCCGACGCTAAATAGCGCAGCTCTTGGAGGTGAATAAGTATGATAATACCTGAGGCTATACATAGTTTTAACGTATATAATGGGACAAACAGAATCATTGGTATTACCGGAGCGGTAGAACTCCCTAGCTTCCAGTACATAACAAATACAATTTCCATGGCAGGTATGCCCGGTGAATACGATGCACCAGTCATGGGACATGTAGCGTCCCAGAAGATGAAAATACCCTTTACTATGATTGATAAAGATGGGTATTTTGCCATGGTTAAAAGTGAAGAAGACATTGTCTTGCGTGCCAATATCCAGATTAAGGATGAGAAAAGGAAACCAGACGTAGTTAACATGGTTGTAACGATAAGAGGTACCACAACGGAGTATAATCTGGGAACATTAGAAAAGGCCAAACTAATGAATTCCGATATTACAAAAGAAATAACCTACATTAAAACTGTTATCGGTAATTCGGTGTGCCTGGAATATGATAAATTTAACAACATATATGTAATAAATGATGAGGACATGTTTGCGAAAGTGAGGGCTAATTTATAATGATAGAGAATGAAGCAAAAACAACAACTAAGACCCGAGTAATTCAATTTATTGTACCATATACATTTGAGTGTACCGAACATAAAGAGATTGATTTATCTAGACTGGATGATCTTTCCACTGATGATCTTTTAACTGCTGAAAATATGTATATCAGATCAGGTGGTACTTCAATTAATCCGGAAACAACATTACTATACAGTTTGATCCTGGCCCATATCGCTAGTGATAAGCCGTTTGAATTCTTTGGTAATCTTCCAGCAAAAGAAGCCATGAAGATCAAAGGGGAAGTTTATCGTTTTTTCTACAGAAGGGCATAAAGTACGGTTACGGAAAAATATATAGTAAGATCTGTACAAGATTAGCCCTATCCAGATTAAATGTTGGTCTGGAATTTTTGAGAAAGCTTCCTATCGAAGAGTTAAATGAGATCATGGAGGAGGTAAAAGCGGTTGGCAAAAAGAACTGAATATGAGCTTAAGATAGCAATCGGCGGTAAGGTCGATAATTCCCTTAATAAAAGCGTCAGTGACATCAACAGCAAACTGGATTCGGTAGGGTCAACTGTAAAAGCGGTAGCAGGTATTGCAACTACCGCTTTTACTTCCATAAAAATAAAAGAATTGTTTGATGAAACAACGGGAGCCGCCAAGGAAATGCAGACCTCTATGGCCGGTGTTGCAAAAGTAGTGGATGGGCTGAAAGATGAGAATGGGAAAGTAACAAAATCCTATTATGAAATGAAAGACTCCATTCTGGACATGAGCGAAAACCTGCCAAAGACAGCGGAAGATATCGCAGCGATCATGGAAGCTGCGGGGCAATCCAATATTGCCAAAAATGAGCTTGCCGAATTTACAGAGGATGCCACAAAAATGGGCGTTGCCTTTGATACAACCGCAGAATCAGCTGGCGAGTGGATGGCCGCATGGAGAACAGCACTAAAATTAGATCAAAACGGGGTTGTAACTCTCGCTGATCAGATTAACTATTTAGGTAACACTACGTCAGAAGATGCTTTAAAAATAAGCGAGGTTGTTACAAGAGTTGGGCAGTTAGCTGGGACGGCAGGGATTTCAGCCGCAAGCGTAGCAGCCCTGTCAGCATCTATGACAAAAGTTGCTCCAGAAGTAGCAGCAACCGGCATCAAGAATTTTTCTCTTGCTCTGGTATCCGGTGATAGTGCAACAAAAAAACAGGTTAAAACCTTTAAATCGCTTGGACTGGAAGCTGGAAAAGTTGCTAAGGCAATGCAGACAGATTCCCAAGGAACGATTATAGACGTCCTGGAACGTATCAATAAGCTAGATAAAGATAAACAGACTTCAATTATGAAGAACCTGTTTGGAAGTGAATCTTTAGCTTCCATTGCTCCCCTGGTAGCAAATCTTGATAATTTGAAAACCCAGTTTGATAAAGTCGGTGACTCCGCTCTTTATGCTGGTAGCATGGAACAGGAATACATATCTGCCTCCTCTACAGCAGCCAATACAGATATTTTAAGAGATAATAAGATAAAGGCCATGCAGATTAAGATTGGTGATACTCTATTACCGCTCTCCACAATGGCTTCAGAAACAACAGGAAATCTGGCTAAAATGTTTGGTACTTTCGTGGAAGAAAATGCGCCAGCGATCAATGATGCAGTTCGGGGAATCCAGGATACTTTCCAGGAGAATTTACCGGATATAGTCTACGGGTTAAAATCGGTTGCCGATGGCGGTAAAGACTTCTTGAATGGTGTAAGGCCGGTGTTTGATTTGATCGAAGATAACCCTGGTTTGATACCAAATTTTCTAAAATCAACCGGTTCAGCAATTGTTACCTATAAGATTGGAAAAAACCTTGGTGAAATAGCCCAAGGAGTAAAACAGGCGGGAAGTCCACTAAAGTATCTTAAGGGTATTATTACAAATCCCTGGGCACTGGCCATAGGAGCAACCGCAGGTGCAATAGTTATGATTGCACAGAGTATCAAGAGTGCTAACAAAGAACTTAGGGCCGCAGACTTGGCATCCAGATTTGGCGATATTACTTTATCGCTGGAAGATTTGGACGAAATTGCTTCTGAAATCATTCATACTGACAGTATGGGTAAGCTATCAGAATCAATAAAATCCGTTGAAAGCATTAAGTCCATAGTAGACACCATAGATGATACTGTGACTTCTTTAAAGAAATACAACTGGAAAGTAAGTATAGGGCTGGATTTAACGGAAAGCGAACAGTCCCAATATAAAGCAAGTATTACGAATTTTATCAGTGAATCACAGAATCTGCTGATGGAAGATAGATATAAGCTAAAGCTGAATATGGAATTGTTCACCGATGGCAGTAACACTGCTGGTAATATTCAGGACAAGATGAAAGCTTTTTATGATAATAATTACGAAACAGTCAGTTCGTTGGGCAAGAACCTACAAACGGCGGTTAATATAGCTTTTTCAGATGGATTATTAACTATAGATGAATCTAAGACTATTTCGAGTTATATGGAGAGAATCGCACGTATTAATGAGCAGATTGCAGATGCTGAGTTTGAAGCTAAAATGACCGCTTTGGGAGCTGAGTATACCGGTACTGGTTTAACTCCAGAAAGCTTTCAGAACCTGCAAGTAGAGTTAGGAGAGCAGGTAGAGAAAAGTAAACAAAACTATACAGATGCCCTGGCCAGTACCATTCAAAGTTATAAGACTGTCTTTGATCAAGGAGGCATGTCAGAGAAAGATTATAATGATGCTATTAGTATGGCAAAAGAAAGCTATCTGAATAAAGTTGGCGAACTGGAAACGAAATCCTTTGGATTCCAATATCAGACCATCTTAGAAGCTTATAAAGATG
>JAEZSL010000013.1 GCA_023443925.1 Bacillota bacterium
GCAACCTGTTCCACGGACTTTTTAAAGTCCTTTTTCGTTTCTTCATGAATTGAGTATAACTGTAATGATACTTCCATTTATGAATACCTCGTATTTTCTTATTTCACAGAGTCAAAGCGGAGATTCGCAATCCGCTTCGCTTTATAATGTTAAACAGTTTCTTTTTTACCGGAAAGTGTTGATTTATAAGCTGCTTCCATCATTTTAGTCAGCGTAATGGCATCGTCGATACCAAACGTAACACCTGCTTTGTTATATTCACCGGATGCCCACTGAACAACAGGTGAAGGCAGAGATTCCGGCAGTTTTGCCTCAATCATTTTTCCTTCTGTCTCTTCCGTTGCATACCATACACCATCACGAATTAAGAGCGTTCCCTTTGTACCGCTTACTTCAAGTGTAGCCGGTGTATATACGGATACAAATCCGGTTTCAGACACACCAATAACGCCATTATCAAATTCAATAAGAGAAACCGCATTATCTTCTACTCCGCGGTTTGTAACATCAGTAAATACGGATTGAACTGACTTAGGTTCTCCTAACAGCCAGTTTAATAAATACATAGGATGGGCACCCAGGTCGATCATGGCACCGCCGCCGCACTGTTCTTTGCTATAAAAATGGGCAGGCAGCCAATTGCCAATACTTCCGTTGTGTACATTACGCATTCTTGCATACGTAATCTGGCCCAAAGCACCGCTTTCTACTAATTGTTTTGCAAATAAAAATTCTTTGTCGCATTTTTTAACCAGTGACAGAGTAAGATCCATACCCTGTTTATCCAGGGCTTCTTTAATCTCCAGACAATCTGCGTTGGTTAATGCCAGCACTTTTTCACTGAATACTTTTTTGCCGCTGTTGATGGCTTTTAAGATCAGTTCCTTGTGCATAGAAGTAGGGGAAGTTATAGCAACACCGTCAATTGACTTATCTGCAATCAGTTCATCATAATCCGAATAAAACTTAGCCTGATACTTCTCTGCATATTTTTTGCCACGTTCAGCATCTTCATCCCAGACAGCGGTTACTTTACTGTCTGTTTTTTCAATTATTTCTCTTGTATATCCATCGGCATGTACATGCCAGTAACTAATAATAGCTATATTCATATTAAGCTCCAATCTGTGCGCATAGGCGCACGTATAAATCAAGAGGTTGAAAAAGTTCTATTTCAACCTAACTCCAATCTGTGCGCTTAGGCACACATATAAATCAAGATGTTGAAAAAATTTCTTTTTCAACCTAACTCCAATCTGTTCGGTTATACGCACGCAAAAAAAGGATGCAGATAAACCAACCTGTATCTTTTCTTAATTTAGATACAGTACCGCAGATTGCCTGCGGTACTGCTCCAATTGAATTGCTTCAAGTTATATTTGATTAGTCAAAATATACCGGCTGTCCTGATTTTGCTGATTTATAAATAGCTTCCAGAATTTCAGAAACAACACATGCCTGTTCCGGTTTAACAACTACTTCGGTATCGTTCTTAACAGCATCGATCCAGCGTCTTGCTTCTACTTCTGCAGGATTGTCAGAGATTCCTTCATAGAAAGCAACTCCGCCGCTGCTTAAATCAGGTTTCACTTCGATGAGACGGTTAAATTCGCCCTTATTGATGGTTACGCCGCCTTTGATCTGAGCCCCGGCATCCGTACCGCAAAGCATCGTGCTGCCTTCAGAAATAGGCTCACTGGTATTTAAAGCCCAGCTGGATTCTAATATAATAGTTGCTCCGTTTTTCATTACGATAAAACCGAAAGCGGAATCTTCCATGGTATGCTGATCTTTGTCCCAGCCACCCCAAGGATTGCCGCAATCTGCATTGTTTACTTTCTTATAAGTTGTACCAACTACCATCTTCGGTTCATAGTTATTCATCAGATATAAAGTAACATCAAGGGAGTGTGTTCCGATATCGATAAGGGGACCGCCGCCCTGTTCATATTCATTTAAGAAAACACCCCAGTTAGGAGTTCCTCTTCTTCTTATTGCATATGCTTTCGCATAATAGATATCGCCTAAATCACCGCGGTCGATTACGCTCTTTAAGTAAATGGATTCCGGTTTATGTCTGTGCTGGTAACCAATTGTAAGCTTTTTGCCTGTTTCTTTTGCTGCTGCAACCATCTTTCTTGCATCTTCTGCAGTTTTAGCCATAGGTTTTTCGCACATTACATGCTTGCCTGCATGAAGGGAATCAATAGAAATCGGTGCATGGGAACGGTTAGGAGTACATACATGAATTACTTCGATTTCAGGATCTTTTAATAATTCCTGATAATCTGTGTAAACCTTTGCATCCGGTGTTCCGTATTTTTCTTTTGCTTTTTCTGCCTTTTCTAAAACGATATCACAGAATGCTACCATTTCTACATCAGACAGTTTACTTAAGGATGGCATATGTTTGCCATTGGCGATTCCTCCGCAGCCAATAATGCCGACTTTGATTTTCTTCTCCATAATGATTTCTCCTTTTATGATATATTCTTGGTTTGGGCACGCATAGATTTCGGAATAGCATGGCCAAACGAATTGACTATATTAAAATATAGCATACTGCTAAATATTATGATATAATAATTTTAGGATAAAATATCAATTTTTTGTCATTGGGGAGGATATCCTATGCAGCATGAATATTATGTAGAAAAAAAAGACACCTTGGATGATTTGCCGCTGCCTATCAGCGTACATATTCAGGAAGCCGCAGGGGCAGGCACCATGGCTTCTGCCCATATCCATGATTATATTGAGATTTTGTATACTTTATCCGGCGAATACCGTATCCTTCTTAATAACGAGGATTATTACTTCGGAGCCGGCGACATGGTACTTATTAACTCTAACGAGATCCACAATATTATATCCCTGTCCCGGGGACCAAATAAGTATATCGTAATTAAGTTCGAACCGGAGATTTTATACACCACTACCCAGTCCGTCTTCGAAATGAAATATGTCATGCCGTTTATTCTGAATGAATCCACCCACCAGAAGATCTTTAAACAGGGTGAAATTGAACATTCGGTAATTCCTGATATTATAACAGGTATTTACAGAGAATATACGGACAAGCATTACGGTTATGAACTTGCGGTCAGGGCCAATATCTTTAATTTATTCCTCTTCATACTGCGGCGCTGGGATACCCAGAACGTGGATTTGAATATTAACCAGGATGTCAATAAGGATATGGTGAAACGTCTGCAGACCGTATTTGATTATGTGGAAAATAACTACCATAACGATATTACCTCCCTGGACATGGCCTCTATCTGTAACTTAAGCTACAGTTATTTTTCCAGGGCATTTAAGAAAATAATGAAAAAAAATTTCAAGGAATACTTAAATTATATCCGGATATCCAAGGCAGAGAAGCTCCTTAGCACCTCCGAGCTTAATATAACAGAAATTGCTCTGGCCGTAGGATTCTCCACATCCAGTTATTTTATACAGCAGTTTAAACAGTATAAAGGAATTTCGCCTAAACAGTTTAAAAATAAGTATATGGTTTAGTATAAATTTCTATAACATTAATAATGGATGGTTCCCTGCCATTTCTATATCTACACGGCAGAGAACCATCCATTATTAAATTAGTATATGATTCTAATGATTCTATCTTTATAGTTATAGCACTAACTTCAAAATACTCATTCACAATTACATATTTTCCCATTTATTTAAAATAGTTCTACGGCCGTGTCCTTAAGCCAGCAATATCCCGGTAAGTTATCTGCCGTATTCCGGCATCCTTTAACGCATAACGGTAATCGTTGTCTTTCATCAGCTCATATTCATGTACTCGCCTCTGCCAGGTAGGATTGATGAATTTTATTTCCTCTGTCTCCTTTGAGGGGTGTATATAGGTTTCGGTTATTCCCTCAGGCAGCCGGTACATTCTGTCGATCATCATCTTCTTAAAGCTATCGTAAGTCTCGCCCTGTTCCGGCGCATATGGGTGGGTAAGGAGATAATCCGGTGTGAGGATACCCATACTGTCGGCCAGATTTATGATTTGTTTAAAAAAAGCCAGCGTTTCCGGGGATTCCAGGGGACCCAACAGAGAATCGTGTTTATAATATTCACGGAAAAAGCGAAAGGGAAGCTTAATGTAACGGGAGCAAAATTCAAATACCAGGGGCAGGTAACATTCACCGTAAATACCATATAAACTGCCCATATGGTTATCTACGTGGGACAGGTCCAAATTGTAATGAAAAGCTTTTTCAAACTGAGCCTGTATTTCAGCTTTCACCTCTTTTTCCCTGGCATGCTGTCCGAATTCTTCACAGGTTTGGTAAAGATACCCGTCCTTATCTTCTATGGAAGGATTACCGGTGAGACTTTTCGAGCGCATGTTCGCCCATTCACTGGTAAAAGTCAGGTGCAGACCCACATTCTTAATGTTATTTTTTGTGCACCAGGCCGCCGCTTCATCAAAACCTGGCGTACAGGGCATAATCGTTGCCGAGGAGACCAGCCCTTCCTTCAATAATTCAAAGATTGCCTCATTTACGGATGTACACTGTCCAAAATCATCCGTATTCATAATCAGATAACGTTCCATGAATAAAACCTCCTTACTTTCCTTCCAATCCCTTTTTATTACTTACATATTCTTTAGACTTACATATTCTTTAATACTTCACTGCCTATAATCTTATTCCGCTGTTCTTCTGTGGCAGGATGCTTCTGTGCCAGTTCCAGAGCCCAGAGAATGGCCCCGGCTGCCGGAATTACCTTTAGCGGAACCGGATGGATGTTTTTACCCGTATATTGGTGTACACATTCCTTAAAATAACTTAAGAACAATGGACAGTCCGACTTGGTCCAGACGGAACCTGCCAGTATTACTTCCGGGACCTCTTTAAATTTAAGATTTATCATACAGCCTGAAACCGATCTGGCAAGCTGGTCCGCAATCTCCTTTACAATCCCTTCCGCCACTTCATCATGGTTATTGGCAGCTTGAAATAAAAGAGTAACGATTTCTTTATCCATTTCCCGGTTATTATAGAATTTGTCACTGATTGCGTTAAGCAATTCCAGCGGATCCTGTATCTCAAAGAAGTCCATGATTTTACCGGTCAGAACTGTCTCCTGCCCGCACCGGTAATAATAATCATATACCGCTTTCACAGTTAAAGTAGCTATATAATGGCCGCCTGCACTGTCACCGGTGGCCATACCGATTCCGCCTACCTGAAGTATCTCACCCTGCTCATTTACCCCGCTGGCAACCGTACCGGTTCCGTTAATTGAACAGATACCGGCGCCGGAGCGGCATCCTGCTTTAATACCCAGGATGGAGTCGTTTGAAACTACATAATCAGGCAGTCCTGATTTATCAAGAATTTCTTTTATTTTGACAAGCTGGGCGGGAGTATCGATTCCTGCCATACCAAAGGCTGCTGCTGCGACCTGGGATTTTGCAATGGAATTTTTCTCAAGCAATTCGTCAATATCGGATAAAATCTCCTTTTCGACCTCTATAAAGCCGCCCTCCAATACCTCATGGCTTCTGCTGCCGACCCGGATATGATCCACCCATTCCCCATCCGTGGTAAAAAGCAGATAATCTGTTTTTGTTCCGCCGCCATCTACTCCTAAAATATATTTCGTTTCCATGGTTTCTCCTTTTTAATCCTATATAGTCCGGCAAAGCGAAACTATATAGTTTTCCGAATATACCATACAATTGGTTCAAATTTCTAAGTTTTAATTGCCCTCCTGGGTTAGATTGCAACTCTGAAATAGCACTAATTGTATGGTATTTGGTATTATAGATATTTAAGGTAAGTTTTATCTCTTTCGCATAAACCCTGCAAAACTGCAATATTGATATTCAATTAATGAAACTGGGGAAGATATGCTTTATGCGCTTCCTTCATTTCCTTAAAACATGCCACCGCCTTATTATAATCTCCAACCAGAGGATGAATCAATAAAGCTTTAATGGCTTCATCTTCATCTCCATTCATAGCTGCCAGTACGGTATGTCGTTCATAGGCTTTCACCGTCTTCATCAATTCCATCACATGGCGGTTCTTAAAGTTTTTCACCGGTATCGGTGAAACTCCGTTTTTACCTACAATGGCAGAGATCTCCACCGAGTCATCCGCTGCCATAAATTCCAGGGCGCCCTGGTTTAAGGTATTAATAACATGTACTTCCTGCTTGTCATTATAGATGGCATCCACCAGGGATATAGCCGCTTCCGAATAACGTGCGCCGCCGCGGCTTTCCAGCTCCTTGGGTTTTACGGACAGATTTTCATCCCGGTACAGCTCCAGCAGTCTTTCTTCTATATCCATGCAGACTTCGCCGCGGCTCTTCTCTTCTTCCATTAAATGCTTTAATTTATCATCTTTAAAATAGAAATATTCCAGATAGGAGGAAGGTATGGCACCGATGGTTTTAATCAATTCACTGCTAAAACCTTGTAAAGGTATATTTTTCATACCCTGGCCGCCGGTTCCCTGTTCCAGCGCTTCCGACAGGAGATCTTTATCCCCTTTCCTTACACCGGTAATATAGCTTAAGTGGTTAAGGCCCACATATTCAATATCCAGCTCCTTTTCCTCCAGAGCCTGCTCCACACCGGCAATCATATTAATAGGTACATTACATAAACCAATGGTTTTAATTTTGGTATAATTCTGGAGCGCCTGGGCCAATATACCGGAAGGATTGGAGAAATTAATGAGCCAGGCCTCAGGGCAGATACGCTCCATGTGCTTTGTAATATCCATTAATACCGGAATCGTTCGAAGGGCTTTAAAAAATCCCCCGATACCGGTAGTTTCCTGTCCGATGAGACCGTATTTCAGCGGGATTTTTTCATCCAGAACTCTGCAGGCCAATTGTCCCACCCGGATCTGGCACAGGACGAAATCTGCCCCGGTTAATGCAGCTTCCAGATCGCGGGTTAAAATTACCTTTACTTTAAGGCCTGCTTTTTCTATCATACGTATACATAGACTTCCCACCGTCTGAAGCTTTTCATCGTTGATATCCATAAGTGCAATCTCTGTTACCGGAAGAGAATCTTTTCTTAAAATAACACCTTCCAGTAATTCCGGTGTGTAAGTGCTTCCTGCTCCGATTATGGTAAGCTTTAAATTTGACATAATAATCTCCTTCCTCATTCTATCATTTTGTGGTTTGGTTCCATTGTTGATCCTTTTACTGTTAACTTTGGCGCCAGCTTAACGGCGTAAGAACCGGTGCCCTGCTTATGAATCAGGGAAAGCAGCTGGCTTACCGCATTCTGGGCCATTTCTTCCGCAGGCTGTCTTACTGAGGTGATTTGGGGGGTAAAGTGATTGGCAAGAGGACTGTCGTCATAACCACATACGGATAAATCCTCCGGTACCTTAAGGCCCAAATCCTTAGCTGCATTAACAGCACCCAGGGCAATGTGGTCATCAAATGCAAAAACCGCCGTCGGCAGCTGACCGGTTTCCTTCCACTTCATAATGGTTTTATACCCCGTGATTTGGTCATAGAACCCGTATTCCACACCTGCCGGTTCTAAAGAAGCCTCCGTCAAAGCCTTAATGGCTCCCATCTGCCGCTCCAGGGTGGATAGCCCATATGGTACGGCACCAATGAGCCCAATCCTGGTATGCCCAAGCTCCAGCAGATGCTTAACCGCCAGATAGCCTCCTGTCACATTATCCGACAGTACGGAAGTGATATCGGTGCTGATGGTCTGGTTATCCACTACTACGAAGGGTACTTTCTGATTTTTCAGTATATCTATATAATAATTTTCCTTATTAGGAACCAGAAGGAGTACACCGTCTACTCGGTTTTGGCTGAGGAAAGCTGTATTGGCTTCATCCGCCTCTCCGTCACAGATTGACAAGGCCAAAAGATAACCGCTTCTTAACAGCTGTTCATTCACTTCCTTAATAATGCTCCCAAAATAGTAATCCGAAATATCGGAAACAAACATAGCAACAACATTGGTTTTGCCGGTTGCCAGAGTTCTGGCTGCGGCACTGGGCACATATCCCAGCTCTTCGATAGCCTCCAGCACTTTTTTTCGGTTGGCTTCCCTGACATTAGGCGCATTGCTGATTACTCTGGATACTGTGACATAGGATAATCCGGATTTTTTTACGACATCCTCAATCGTGACTTTCATGGAAACCTCCTAAACTATATGCGTATATATTTTAAATCTACAAATATAATACACCTTGCTCAATATTTTTGTCAAGCTAAGAATATATTTATACTATCTTCACAGATAGTACTTGATAAATCGAAATATATCATTTATTATGATTTTATCAGGAATCAATTTACTCTTAAAGTATATGCGTATTTATTTTAAAGGAGGATACTATGACCAAAGCAGTTTCTGAAAAAGTCACAAGGGGTGAGCGTTATTCATATGCCGGTTATTTTCTCGGACAAAATATTTTTTACACCCTGATAAGCCAGTTTTTGATGCTTTACTATACGGATGTTCTGGGTATTACAAGCATCGCCGTGGGAACTCTGTTCTTCATTGCCCGCATCTGGGATGCCATAAACGATCCTATTATGGGCGTGTTAGTCGATAAGGCAAAATTAAAAGGCGGAAAATTCAAACCCTGGGTACATATCGGAATATTTAGCACGCCCATATCCACCGCACTGGTTTTTATCCAGATAGACGGTTCCATGTCCACTAAAATTCTCTATGCTTATCTGACTTATATTCTCTGGGATATGTTATATACCATGAGTGACGTCCCCATTTACGCTCTGTCAACGGTTATGACGAAGGATGTAAATGAACGGGTTAAAATTATTTCCGCCGGAAGAATCATGGCTTTTATCGGTACTTTATTAGCCTCCGTTGTCACTATACCGGTGGTTCAAAAAATGGGCTGGACCCCCGGGGTCATGTTCCTTTGCTTTATCGGATTTCTTACTATGCTGCCCGTTAAATACAAAACCTATGAACGGGTAAAGCCCCAAACTGTATCCACCCCTTCGGTGAAAGATTTATTTACCTTTTTATTCTCCAATAAATATATATTAATTTTTAATGCCGCTTTAATTGTTTGCAGCATTACCAATACCCTGATGCCCTCCCTGAATTACTTTGTCAAATACAATTTAGGCAGCGAAGGCCTGATTTCCATCGTAACCCTGGCCGCTATGCTGCCAAGCCTGGTTGTTCCTTTTCTGCTGCCAGTCCTGGTAAAACGTTTTGGCAAAAAATCTATATTACTTACCAGCGCAGCCTTATTTTCTGTGGTAAGTGTTTTGTCTTTTCTTGTCGGTTACCGAAATTTAGCGGTTGTACTTATTTTTACTGCAATAAGAGGCATCGGTTACAGCGTTCCCATTATATTAACGGGAATGTTTACCGTCGACTGTGTGGAATACGGTGCTTACAAATCCGGACACCGGCTGGAGGGTATTACTTTTTCCGCTCAGACCTTTACAGCTAAATTGACCAGTGCCATATCCGGCGCAACCAGCAGCTTTTTACTGGCGTTCTACGGATATAAAGCCAATATGGTTCAGTCAGAAGAAGCCCTTAAGGGTATCTTTAAAATGTTTACCCTTTTTCCTGTGATCGGCTATGTCCTTATGTTTCTCATTATTCTATTCTTTTATAAATTAAAGGAGTCGGATGTGGAGAAAATGATGTCTGAGACTGTAAAATAACAAGTAAAATCAAGCGGCAATCTCTCTATTGCTTTATTATAAATACAGGACGGTTGAAAGGGGGCGAACAGACCAATGTACGAATGGCAGAAGCAAATTCAAATCGTCGTTGATGAAATTGACAGATGTATTCAAAATTATAACGGCGAAGCCTTGACTTTGCGCTTTCTTTCACGCAAGCTGGGTTATTCTGAATTTTATACAACTAAGAAATTTAAAGAAATATCGGGAATGCAATTTAGAGATTACCTCCGGCTTAGAAAATTAGCCTTTGCTCTAAAAGAGGTTCGTGATAGTGAAAAAAGCCTTTTGGATATTGCGTTTGATTATGGTTTTTCATCACATGAAGCATTTACCAGAGCGTTTAAAGGAACCTATGGTATAGCTCCAAGCGAATATCGCAAAAACCCTATGCCTGTTGTTCTTCGCACAAGAATACACCCCTTTGACCGCTACTTTTTAGGATTAGGTGAGATTGGCATGATAAAATCTGCAAATGGTGTAAACATCTATTTTATAACCATTCCGGCGCACAAGTTTTTACACATTAAAAACTATGAAAGTAACGGATACTGGGATTTTTGGCAAAAGCAAAACCTTATTCCGGAGCAAGATTATGAAACAATTTGCGGATTACTTGATAGCATCAAGGGCAAATTGGATGATGAAGGCGGAAGCGAAGTAAACTGCGGAAGCGGGCAGATAATGGCATACATCAGCGACCCCAACGGCAGACTTTGCGACTGGGGTTTCCTGCGTACAGAATGTTGGGGCGTAAGACTTCCTTCTGATTACAAGGGGGATGTGCCGCAGCAAATGTTTATGGTTGATGTACCGGAAGCCGAATATATTGTATTTGAACATTCGCCATTTGATTACGAACAGGAAAATCGCAGTGTAGAGGAAAAGATCGAAAAAGCAATGGCATCTTTTGATTTTGCTGATACCGGTTACTGCTTCGATACTTCACCCGATAGAATCATGTATTTTTATTACGACCCGGAACGGTTTTTTAAATATATCAGACCTGTGCGGAAGTAATTGAATATAAAGTCTTTTTTAGTACAAGGCGAACAAATAATATTATAGTAGGTGGTGTTAAGATTATGGACAATGAACTAAAAATCAAACTATACTCCTTTGTGGTAGACTGCAAAGATCCGCAAGAATTAGCGAAATTCTATACAGAGCTGTTGGGGTGGGAAATACCCTTTCATAATGAGGAATACACGGTCATTGCTCCCCCGGGAACGGCACAGGGAGCATACCCGGGTATAACATTTCAGCTGAAGCCTGATTATACTCCCCCTGTATGGCCAGATAAACCGGGAGTACAGCAGCAGATGGCACATATGGACTTTGCCGTTAATGATTTGGAAAAAGCGATGAAACATGCCCTCCAGTGTGGAGCTGCAATCGCGAATGAGCAATTTTCCGATGGTTGGAAGGTTATGTTAGACCCAGCCGGGCATCCCTTTTGCTTCGTCCAGATAAAAAACATTTTCCCTGTAAACGAATAGAATAGGCACTGCACAACACAAGAAACACAGGGGCATTATTTACCCCTGTGTTTTTCCTTACGCTTTTGCTGCCGCAATTCAAACTGCCGCTGCCTTTCGTCCTCTTTTTGCCTGCGGCTTTTTTCTTTGCGGATAACCTTAGTTTCTTCTTGTTGGAGTATCCCTCCAAGCTATGCCCTCATAGGACAATCCAATTAATTCATATACATGGAATGGAGGAGGCGATTGTGATTGAAGAAACGTATTCCAATTTCAGAGTTGGCAAGCGTGGACATAGATGCAGTAAACAAAGAGGATTTAGTTGATGTAAGCGGCTTTTCCTTTGACACAACTGTACCGAAGGAACAACGTGCGGCGAAAGTCATAGCAGCAGTAAAAAACCCCTATTGTTTTCGTGTGGGTGATATAGGCGTAAAACTGGTATTTCCAGAGAACGCTCCACCATTACATGATGTGTTTGCCGACTTCCTCAAACGTAAGAAAAGCGGCCTGTAAATTCAGTTTACAGGCCGTGATACAGACGAGAGTCCACAGTCCAGACCATCTATTCAAAAACCGTGTTGAATGTCTCCGGGAAATTATAGGAATCGATTAAATAAGCGTGCATAACTTATCCATAAATATTCTAACTTCCTTAAGCTTGTCAATTTTCTTTCACCTTTCCCACCAGCTTTTTGTATAAAGTGACATGATAAATAACATAGCTGCATGAATTCCTTTAAAACAATAGTAACAGGATACAAAAAATGACATATAATGACATTGTATTAAAGTCTTTAAATAATTGAACAAGGAGAGGAATGATTATACATGCCATCATTAAGCCTGGCGCCTATAGGTGCTACATTTGTATCCAGTAATTTCCCAAATACTAATTTTTCATCCGACCCTCTGTTGCTGGTAGGTACAGATCCATTGTATCTGAATACGGTAAGTTATCTTCAATTCAGCCTTCCCATTTTACCCGTATCAGCTGTCACTGCAGCAACCCTCATACTTTATGTCGAAGATAAAACAGGTATCACACCAAGTCCCGTAGAGTTATATAGAGTATTATTCCCTTTTGATACAGATACTGTTACTTACAATACTCAACCACTTTCTGTGCCTACCGGTAAAATTATAAACATTGTTCCCTGCGATATCGAGAGATTTGTTGCATTTGATGTCACCGATATTGTGAATCAGTGGATAAACGGGATTTTCCCTAATGAAGGCTTTGCCCTGGTGAACAATGACGGAACAACCGTTGTCAGATTTGCCAGTGATGAAGCAGAACTTCCATTTGCACCATTGTTAGTACTCGTTTATGGAGAAGATGGTGGAGTAACTGGACCTACTGGGCCAACTGGACCTACCGGACCTTTTGGGCCTGCCGGACTTCCTGGATCTACTGGTCCAACCGGACCGACTGGACCTGCCGGAACCGGAACTACCGGACCGACCGGACCGACTGGACCTGCCGGAACTGGAACTACCGGGCCGACCGGACCGACTGGACCGACCGGTGCTGCCGGAGCTGGAACTACCGGGCCAACTGGCGATACCGGACCGACTGGACCTGCCGGAACCGGAACTACCGGGCCAACTGGCGATACCGGACCGACTGGACCGACCGGACCTGCCGGAGAAGCCGGATTAGCCGGAGCAACTGGACCTACCGGACCTACCGGTGATACCGGACCTGCCGGAGCGGCTGGATTAACCGGACCTACCGGGCCGACCGGAGCAACTGGGCCAACCGGTGATACCGGACCTACCGGGCCGACTGGACCTGCCGGAACAGCTGGATTAACCGGAGCGACTGGACCTACCGGGCCTACCGGAGCTGCCGGAACAGCTGGATTAACCGGACCTACCGGGCCTACCGGAGCAACTGGACCTACCGGACCTACTGGACCGACTGGTGATACCGGACCTACCGGCGCGGGAGCCATTATTCCCTTTGCATCCGGAGGACCAGCCGTCATGACTACCATTGCAGGCGGATTAGTAGGTACCGCAAGTCTTCTAGGTTTTGGAAGTTCTGCAACTGGTATCAGCCTTGTCGGTGGTACCATTGATCTTACCGGAACACTATTAGGGCCAATTATTAACTTTGCTTTTTCTGTTCCTCGTGACGGTACAATAACCTCTATTTCCGCATACTTCAGCAACACAGTTGCCCTGACAATCGTAGGTACTACGATAACTATCACGGCTCAGCTATTTAGTTCCGCTACACCCGACAATACCTTTACTCCAGTTCCGGGTGCTTTAGTAACCCTGGCGCCGCCGCTCACAGGTATAGTCGGCTTAGGCGAAATCAGCAGTGGAATTACTACCGGTCTGGCAATCCCGGTAACTGCGGAAACGCGACTTTTATTAGTACTTTCTGCAACTGCAGACGGCGTATCTCTGATAAACGCCGTAACGGGTTATGCAAGTGGAGGAGTCACAATCGTATAATTATTATTTAATAATTTCTCATCTAAAAGCAGGTAAATTTGATAATTGTGTTTAGATGACAGAGAAGGAGCTACCGTAAGAGGGTAAAATCTCTATACGGCGGCTCCTTTTGTTGTTTTAAATGACCTCATCAATAGACCTAAGTTCTAATAACTATTTCATATATACTGTATTCATTAAATAAATGCATCAAGACTTTTGACCTCGAATCAATTAAACAAGGAAAGACAGATTGGTTCCCTTATAATATGGTTCCATTTGATTTAATTACTTCCCGAAGCCAATAGGCAGAGTCCTTCCAGGTCCGTTTCTGGGATTCATAATCTACATGAACAATACCAAACCGTTCCGTATAACCCTTTGCCCATTCAAAATTATCCATAAGGGACCAAACAAAATATCCTCTAATATCTATACCATCATCAATTGCTTTCCCCAATGCCAGTAAATACCGGTTTAAAAAGTCAATTCGTTCTGCATCATGAATCCTGCCGTCCAGACATACGGTATCGGTACAGGAAATTCCGTTTTCCGTAATATAGATCGGTTTATTATAGCGTTCATACAAAAATCTGGTTCCCCAGTACAGGCATTCCGGAACCACCGGCCAGCCGCAGGCTGTCCTTGGATGGCCTGATTTTCTTGAAAGATAACGGTATCCACCCTTGCCGTCAGCTTCTACTTTATAACCGTTATATATATTCTGTCCGTAAAAATCAATCGGTTCTGATATTAACTTAAAATCCTCCGGTTTAAAATCCGGCAGGTCTTTTTCAAATACTTTCAAGCCGGCTTCCGGGTATTTGCCAAAGAATACCGGGTCACTGAACCAGCTTACATTCCACATATAATTGGACGTATCCGTTATATCAAAATATGCCTTACGGGCAGCCTCGATATCTTCCGGCTTATCCGTACCCGGGCAGGCAACACCGGAAGTAGGTGCATATCCGATCTGTGCATCGGGAACAATGCTGCGGATGGCCTGCACTGCCCTGCCGTGAGCTTTTAACACGTTATGGGTCATTTCCAGGACGGAGCGTCTGGACATGACATTCCCCGGCGCATGTTCACCGCTTACATGTCCCAGGCCAATGAAGCACTGGGGTTCATTGAGGGTTATAAAAAACTTAACCTTATCACCATAGGCCCTGGCCACCACCGCCGCATATTCGGCAAACCAGTCCACACTTTCTGGGTTCTGCCAGCCCCCCTTCCGGTACAGGGCGTAAGGCATGTCCCAATGATAAAGGGTAATACAGGGAACAATATTATGCTTTAATAATTCATCAATTAAATTATGGTAAAAACTGATGCCTTTTTCATTCACCGCTCCGGTACCTTCCGGTAAAATTCTGGACCAGGCCAGAGAAAACCGGTAGGCTTTTAAACCGATTTCACCCATAATGGCCACATCCTCAGGATATCGATGATAATGATCGCATGCAACATCGCCGTTACTGCCGTCTAAAATACTTCCGGGCCGTCTGCAGAAATCATCCCATACCGTATATCCTCTTCCGTCTTCAAAAGCACTTCCTTCTAACTGATAGGAAGCGGTAGCGCTTCCCCACATAAAATCTTTCGGAAAACTCATTTTAACCTCTATTCTTGCACACGCTCTTTGTGCATATCAAGTTTGTGGTGCGCAAGCACAAACTTGCGGTTGAAAAATTTATTTTTCAACCTAACTCCCGTCTGTGCGCTTAAGCGCACGTATAAATCAAGATGTTGAAAAACTGTATTTCGTTTTTTCAACCTGATACCCATTATATATCGTAGTCAGGCCTGCGATACTGCCATAGAATAATATGTGAAATCCGTGTTTCACAAAAGTGGAAGAATCTACTTGTGGCACCCTTTCTAATTTAATTTTCTTTCAATTGAAACATCTGTATTTACTTTTAACTGTTCCGTTTATATCAAGCTTAAGTAATTATATGGATAATGTGATTTATCTGTCAATAGAATTTTACAGGTTAGAAAGAGAATCTAAAGTTTTTTGGCTATCGGCTACTTTTTCTTCCCCGGTAGCCTGCCAGGCAAAGCGGCAGTTCCAATCCGTAAGCTTCCAGTAATTCTTTATCCCTGAGTATAAGTTCGGTATTCCCTTCCCTGATAATACGTCCGTCCGCCATCAGAATTACCCGGTCGCAGGTTTCCAGTATCATATCCAGGTCATGGGATGCAATTAGCTTAACATGGTCCAGCCGGTTTAAAGTCTGAATCAGCCTTCGCCGGTTTTTTGGGTCCAAAGCAATTGTTGGTTCATCCAGCAGTATAATATCCGGATGCATGGCAAGTACGGTGGCAATGGAAGCCATCTTCTTTTCCCCTCCGGACATTTTATGGATCTGTTTCTCCTTCAGATGGGTAATTTCTATGGAAGAAAGTGCTGCTGCAACTCTCTCTTTCACCTCATCCTCCTTTAAACCATAGTTTCTTGGGCCAAATGCCACATCATTATATACCGTCTGGGTAAACAGCTGATTTTCCGAATCCTGAAACAGATAGCCGGTTTTACGGCGTATTTCGGTCAGGTTTTTTTTATTCACCGGAATCCGGTTGATATATGCTTCCCCTGAAAATCCAAGTTCCAGCCCTACCAGAATCCGCAGCAGCGTGGATTTTCCCACCCCATTGGCACCAATAATTCCGATGGCTTCTTTCTGTCCGGTTTGAAAAGACACTCCTTTTAAAATCTCTTTTCCATTTTCATAAGAAAAAGATATATTTTTACACTCTATAAAATAATTATCCATAGAAATTCCTTTCTTCCTGTAACATGCATGATCAGGGTCATAACTTAATCAGCTGATTTAAATATACTTCTATATTCAGCAGCCTGAGAGCGGTAAATATAACAAGCCATATAACCAGGTAAGCATAATCCTTCGCGGAGCTTTTCTGGGGACGGGCATAGTAAAACTCACCATGAAATCCTCTGAGCAGCATACTGTCGTACAGATTCCCGGCCCGGTCGATACTCCGGAATAAAAGCTGCCCTAACAGGGAGCCCCATATTTTATACTTTATGCCCTTCTCCCCCGGTGCTCTTAAGCTATACGCCTCATAGACCGCACCTGCTTCCTGCAGTAAAACAGTAATGTAACGGTAAGTCAGCAGAATCTGGGTTACAACGATACCTGGTATATGCAATAGTTTCAGTGCATAACAGATCCGTTCTATTCCCGTGGTGGCAATTAACAAAAATGAAGCCATCAGGGCATAGATTCCCTTTATCACCAGGGTTACCATGGAAACAAACCCACCGGTGATAACCAAGCCACCTATTTTATACAACGGAAGATGATCAAAAAAAGGATTAAACAATCCTACGAAACATACCAGCGGCAGCACTGCCCGCAATTTTCGAAAGCAGCTTTTTACTGATAGCTCCGCCAGGTTAAAAAGCAGCAGCGGATAGATTATAAAGGGCAGAAGCCCTGGCAGATTATATTTATTAAATGATACCACACAGGCAATATAGACTACGGTAAGTATAACCTTAACCAGCGGGTGTACCTGATGAACTGCGGTATCCTTCCCAGCCATTTCATCTAATTCCTGAATCTCATATATGGCATTTGTTAATTTTCCCATGAAAACTCCCATCTGTGTTGTTGACATATCTGAAAATACGAAGATCTAATGTAAACTTATTTAACTCATTGTGATTATAGCCCATCACTTTGTTAAGAATAAATATCCCGCCTGTTAAGGCCTTTTATATAATAGAATGCAATTTATTATAATACTTCGGGTGACACTCAAATCCTGCAATATAAAAAACGGGTAGACTCCATGATGATTACCTCATGGAACCTACCTATACCTGAAACGGACTTCTGTAAACAGGTGTATATCAAATTATCTGAATTCAGTTTTACCTAACTTACTTAACTCTTCCTGCCGTCCTTCTTAAAAAACTTAAACAAAACCGCACAGCCTATACAAATTACCGCAACTACAACCGAACCAAAAATTCCGGATACGGAAGTTCCTGCTGGTGAAGACGAACCTGCAAAAGCATAATCGGGTAAAACTGCTGTCTTATCTTGAATCTCCTGAGCCGCAGCCACTGCCCCTGTATGTTCGCTTTCCGGCGCGATTTCCGTATCACCCGTTATTTTCTGTATAGACCATTCCAAGCCGTCCGGATTGGAGGAAGCTGCCAGAGATAAGCCTCCGCCGATTAATACCACCACCGCGGCGAGGATAATCAGGGTTTGTCTGAAACTAAACCGATTCTCTAACCTATTGTTTTCCAAAAGTTCAGGTCTGGTATTCTTAATAAAAATAACCACGGCTGCTGTAATCAAACCTTCCGCAGCACCGATTGCCAGATGAATTGGCTGCATCAGCAGTAAAAACTCTTGAAAGGATAACGCTGTTATACCGGATATTAAGGATTCAAGCGTTACACTGAAAGCTCCCAGCTGAAGGCTTATCACGGAACCAAGAACAGACGCCATAATAATTCGGCCGGATTTCATACTGCCCTTAACCATTGGCCGGTAAATCAACAGATATCCAATAAAGCAGCCGTAAAACGCCATGTTCCAGATATTCCCGCCCAGTGCAAGCAGACCTCCATCAGCAAATAACAGACATTGAATCACCAAAACCGATATCATGGATAAGAACCCCGCATACGGCCCCAACAAGACGGAAAGCAGAAGACCTCCGCATAAATGTCCGCTGGACCCGGTCCCCGGGATAGTAAAATTTATCATCTCAGCCGCAAAGACAAAGGCTGCCATAACCCCCATTACCGGAATCTTTTTTATATCATTTTCTAATCTTACTTTCTTTACCGAATATCCGGCTGCAACTGCCGAAGCGGCATACATAGTTCCTGCAACTGCAGGTGATAATAATGCGTCTGCCATATGCATAAAAATACCCTCCTTAAACAAATACTGTACTAATTATAGTACTTTTCAGACACAGTACAAGCCCGTACCGGGGATATAATATACATATTTTTTTCCTGCTATCCGGGATCGTTTTTCCTGAGAGGATAAACAATGCCTGCTCTACTTTTATATAATTACAATCTCAATATACCACGGAAATGGATATAAGAAAAGTCAGAACCAAAATCGTATACCGGATTATTTTATGAATCGGTCAATCGCCTTATTCAAATTCTCTATGGCTGCGTTATCTCCGGATTCAATAGCATCCACAATACAATGTCCGATGTGGTCCTGAAGAATAACTTTTCCGGTATTATTCAGGGCTGCGATTACAGCGGATAACTGAATCAGTACCTCACTGCAGTCTTTCCCGTCTTCTATCATTCTCTTTACCGAATCCAGATGGCCGCTTGCACGGGATAAGCGGTTTAAGACGGCTTTGGTATTTTGATGGCTATGTTTATGTACCGAGCCTTCTTCGTGGCTGTGTGAATATTCCATACCATCCGCATCCACATGAGTATGAACTTGCCCGTTTTTCTGCATAATCAGCCTTCCTTTCTATTCTGCGGGTTACCGAATATCATATATGAATTGATTATAAGAAATGTTACCGGAAATGTCAATAATCGTAATCCTCTGTTTATACAAACGTTATTACTTTTACAGTATTACCGGTACTGGATATTCTTGAAAGGCTTATTATTTTCCTGTCTGCTGCATATTAACTAACTCTATCGTGTTTTATCGCAGTGGCCGTTATGAGTTATAAATTTATAAATTGCAGTCTCCATAGCAAGAAATTAATTTTTCAAATTAAAAGAACTGCCTTCCGGGTGCTGAGCCGGCCGGCAGTTCTTTCTAAGTTTACTTACCTTCTATAAAACAGGTTACAACATCATTAAATTTATCCTTTTCATCATAAAAAGAACCGTGTCCGCTGAAATCAAAAGGTATCAGTCTGGAATTCTTAATATACTGGTTTTGTACTTCACCCAGGGCAAAGGGTACGACAAGATCATGTATGCCATGTATGATCAGAGTAGGCACATGGATGGCAGTCAGGTCATTGAAAAGTACCTCTCTCAGCCAGGATTCGGCAATGTCGGCCGTTGCCCACCCGGCAGCCTGCAAGCCCAATTGGAAGAACCAGTCGGAAAATGCCTGGGAGGTATGCTGGAAGAAGAACCTGTCACCAAATCCCCGAAGCATTTGAGGCCTGTCTTTATACGTATCTGCAATGGTCTGCTCTACCCCTTCCCTTTCAACGCCATATGGGAAGTTAGGACGTTTTATAAGACTGGGTGCAGCCGCTGCCACAAGTACCAGCTTTGATACACCATATCCCCTATGACGTCCCATATATCTGCATGCAATCGATCCGCCGGTAGAATGGCCTATTAGAGTAAAATCGCATAAATTAAGTTCATCAACCACACATTTTACATCATCGGCCAGCCGGTCATAATCATATCCCCGGAAGGGTTTATCCGAATCTCCAAAGCCTCTGGTATCAATTCCAATACACCGGTAACCTAGCTTTGGCAGCACATCAAATTGGTATTCAAACAGTTTATGGCTGCCCGGCCAGCCGTGCAGCCATAAAATTGTTTTCTTTCCTTCGGGATTAAGGTCTTCAACATAGTATTTTACGTTAGGTTCAACCATAACATAATAACCCATATTATCCTCCATAAATATCATATCCTGATATTATATTCCCCCGAAAATGATTGGTACCGTCGTTTCGATTTATTTTCTTACAAGTTTAAAATAAGTTCCTCCGCCGGAAAGAATAAGTGTTTTTTTATCAATTACAAGAAAATTGCATATCTCCCCCTTCGCATCCGTTACGCTTATCTGGGAAACTTCATCTGCATCGATACCCAATTTATCAAAGGTCATACGGTAATTTGTAACGAAATCATCCCTTGTAAGCAAGGTTTCCGTATATACCGGTTTGGATGAAACCGTTTCCAATGAACTCACACTATCTCCAAAATTGGTTGCCTTATCCGCTGAAAAACTTAATACTTTACCAATTAAAGCGTCCGCATCCTCTCTGGAATAGGTTCCGGCTGAACCAAAGGCCAATACTTTATTAATCTTCCAATCGCCAAAGTATACCTCTTCCCGTGCCTTAGAAGGCATTGGTTTAGCAGCTTCACCGGGCTGGAGACGGGGTTCTCTGACTGAATTGCTGTCTTCGGCCTGGGGGGCGGGCTCTCTGACTAAATTACCATCTTCGGCCTGTTCACCTGCAGAAATCTGTTCTCCATCAGAATCGTTATATTTTGTGGTATTCTCATCTGTAACAGCTGTTCCAGGCCTTAGCATTTCATCCGTTGCTTCAGAGGTCTTGGTGGTATCTGTAGTATCCGTGGTATCCGTGGTGTCGGTGATATCCGTAGTATCGGTGATATCCGTAGTATCGGTGGTGTCCGTAGTATCGGTGGTGTTGGTATCTGTAATATCAGAAGTGTTATCCTTAACCACCTCCGTCGATTTATTGCAGCCGGTTAAACCTGCCGCCGCAACAATTAAAATTAAAATAACCGTTAACAAAGTACTGGTCCATTTATTTTTTTTAAATTTACTAATCATAAGAATCCTCCTTTTTAAGCTGGATTTATTTTTACCGATCCCTGCTGTAGCAGGAATGAAATTCGACTCGGAAAAGAGCCGGATAAGTTTAATAATTGTGTTGCCATAACTTTGATATTCTTCTTCACGAATATACCTTAAAGCCTCCGCATCGCAGGCTATCTCTTTGTCCTCATGGATTTTGTAAAAGGCATACCAGATAAGAGGATTAAAAAAATACACAATCTGTAAAAGGGCAAGTATCCAGTTTATCAGAATGTCCTTTCTTTTATAATGGGATAATTCATGAAGGAAGATGTATTCTATTTCCATATCGCTTAACTGGTCCATATATTCTTTTGAAACCAGAATTTTAGGCTTAAGTATAACATAAAGGGAGGGAGTACGCAGTTTTTTTGTCGTAAGCAGTACAATCTTCTGCCGGATCTTCATGGTATCCAGGCAGCTTTCCAGTATACCGTTAATGCGCGTATCCTCTAATTTTGTATAGTAACTTTTTACTTTTACAGCAAAATATAGATTGAGCCAGACAGTATAAAGAGTAAATACCAGTACGATAACCAACCAGAGAACTGCCAGTATATTCATAACCGGTTCCGTTCCAGCCGCTTTTATGATTATATAGGCTTTTTCAAAAATACTCTTTGTATCGTCTTGTTTCCTGCCCGGTGCTGTACTGTTCTCTCTATGCGGAGTGGTTCCGGACGGCTTATTGCCGGTAACGGCAGCCAGACCGCTTTTTTCTGCATTTACGGCTTTGGTGCTATTCCCATATGTAATATTTTGTAAAGGATTATTTATCTCATTTACGGGTATATTCACCCATTCAGCTGCCTGATAAAACAGGTTATAAATACTGAAGGAGCTTTCCGGAGTATAGGGTACCATAAGCCTGATTAGCAGTAAAATCCAGATATAATAATGCCATTTAGGGCTTAGCGTCTTTTTAAACACTTTCTTTACCAGTAAGATAAGCAGGATTAAAATGCCCGCAAAGATACTAAGATATATTACTTCTTTAAATATCCATACTAACTGATCCATACCGCTACCTTCTCTTATTCTTATTTAACAATTCCTGCAATTCTTCAAGGTCTTCTTCCGACAGCTTTTCATCCTTGATAAAATTACTGACCAGAAGATTCAAAGAACCATTAAAGCACTTTTCCAGAAATGTTTTCGTTTCTTCTTTCACACATTCGTCTTCTGAGACGGCTGCATAATAAGCATAATAGGTATTTTCCTTTTTCGCAGTGATTGCTCCTTTTGCCACCAGCCTCCGAATCAGGGTATGTATGGTTTTAGGATTCCAGCCGGTCACCGTTTCCAATTCCTCTACTATCTCACCGCCGGACATGGGTGACTTCTTCCAGATCACCTTCATTACTTTCCATTCAGAATCCGAAATATTATTCATTCCTATCATCGCTCCTTTCTCGTATTACAATTGTACTACAGTTTCCATATTACATCCGTAGTACGGAAATGTCAATAAAAAAATAATTAATAATTTTTTGAAAATTTCTTACAATAAAATAAAGTTGACTTAATTATTCCATTTCTTCTATAATAAACCGTATTACAGGGTATAATATCATATATACCAGCTATCATAACAAAGCTCAAATCAAGTTATGATTCATACGAATGTATCCATTACGCGATTAACTATAATGTAAATAGATGGTCCAAAAGACCAGCCAGATTAATTCAGAGAGGCAGAATTATGATTTCATATAAAACTTGTACTGAAGTAAATTCAACCCAGATTTATAATGCATTCCGGCTCGGCTTTTCGGATTACTCCGTACCATTTACCGCGGCGGAGGAGGAATTTAACGCACGCTTTTTCGGACCGGAAGGTAACGAACTCCAATATTCTCATCTTGCACTGGATGACTTAAATCCCATCGGCCTTCTCTTAGGAGGAATCCGGGTATTTGACACCATAAAAACCATGCGCTGCGGTGCCTTGTGTCTGGCACCGGATTACAGAGGAAAGGGTATCAGTGAGGAATTATTAAACCTGCATAAAGCTACTGCCGCGGCTGCAGGCTGCAAACAACTCTTCCTTGAAGTTATTAAGGATAATCGCAGAGCCATACGCTTTTATGAGAAAGCTGGTTACCGGGAAGCGGTCATTTTAAAATATTATAAAAGAAAAATCGCCGAACTTAAAATACCGGAGGTTGTTCCTCCCTATAAGATTACCACCATCAGTTTTGACGCAGTAAAAGGGGTTCGGGATAAACTAAATGCCTGCCACATTAACTGGCAGAGTGATACCGCCTATTATGAATACAGTAAAACAGAAGTGTTCTACGGGGTATATGACGACTACCAGCTTATCGGACTGTCTGCTATGAGTATAAAGGGCAAAATTAACTTTTTATGGGTGGAGCCCTCCTACCGCTTTAAGGGTATCGGGCGATACCTGTTACAGCAGGCCTCAAAACAAGTGGAAGCCGAATACCTGACGGTTTGTATTCCGGGGAATCCTTTACTGGAAGGTTTCTTCCGTAAGCTGGAATTTGAAAAAGATACGACGGAACAGTACGAGATGTACTTACCGCTATAAAATAAAAGAGGAGCAAATACCCCATAAGCCGCTCTGATCGCCAAAAAAGGAATTGCTGCAAATAATTACTGCAATTCCTTTTTTCTTTTTTGATTTATACAATAATTAAAGTTCGTTATCCGAGACCGGTTCCGTATAACTGCATTTTGGATATCCGCTGCAGCCCAGGAATTGACCGTACGGGCCTTTCCGGTATACCAGTTTTTTCCCGCACAAAGGACAATAACGGGCAGAATCCGGTTCATTCATATTTTCCTCATAGGTTTCTAAGCTGTCTTCTTCCTTTATCAAACAGGTGATTAATGCTCTCCTGTCCCATAAAAGAATATCATTAGCAGCCGCCAGATTTATGGCATTGGGTGTAAAAAAGCTGTTCGTAACCACTAATCCACGGTCAGCTTCATAGAAAGCAATGGAGCCGATTACCTCCTGTACTGCGGCAATCCCCACATCCCGCTGATACCGCTTTGCCTGTACTACAATCTTCTCCCGCTTCTTTTTTAACACCAGATCCGCACCATAGTCGCCGGACACCGGAGTCAATTTCACTTTATAACCCTGTTTTCTAAATTTATGATACAGATAGACTTCAAATTCAATGCCCGTCATCTCATCAATATCATCCATACCGCAGCGCAAATACGTATTTTTCAGCTTGCGGTCAGAATACCCTTTAATCAGTACCATGGATATAATACCATAAGCCAATATCCATACATAAGGGATTACGGGAATATTGAATTTTAAATACCCGGTGTAACGATTTCCGGCAATGAAAAGAATCCCTGCCAGATTTATTATAGTAAGCAGCCACCTGACTGCATTTATTTTCAACCTTTTCTTTCGCAAAAAAATAACCTGCTCTTTCTGTTCATATAATACCGTCAATTTGGCATTATAACATAAAACCAGAAAGAATTGTATATAAGGTTACTATTTTTAAGAAATTTCGTAACTTCAGGCATGTAAGTCTATTCATGTTTATACATCCGTTTTTAGTTATACTGTCTGTCTTTTGGCAGCACCGTCTGTCTTTTGACAACACCGTCTGTTTTTGGCTGCACCGCCTGTCTTTTGACAACACCGTCTGTTTTCGACTACATCGTCTGTCTTTGATTACACCGTCTGTCTTTTGACAACACCGTCTGTTTTCGACTAGATCATCTCTCTTTGATTACACCGTCTGTCTTCTGGTTATACCGTCTGCCTTAAGGCTATACCTTTTGTCTGTTAGATACACTTTCTGTTTTGTATTATGCCGTCTGATTTTAATTTATACCGTCCGTATCTCATAAAAGACCAGGGATATATCTCCCGACGGCTGTTTATTGATATCGGATTTACAGGCATAGCTCCATTCCAGCAGAATATTCTTTCCGCCTGCAATGTCATTTTGAAACTGCCGCCGGATGAGGGTACAGTAATCCACCAGTTCGATTATTTCGTCCTGGGTTAGAAAATATTCATCTCCGCAAATCCTTACATCCTCTTCTTCAAAAATGAAGGTGACGTCTTTTTGATTATAGGTGACCAGATTCCACAAATCCTCTTTTACCGCTTCAATTGCAGTCCGATGCATAGAAATATCGATAACACCACTTTTTATGGCTATAAAGTATGGATAGTAGATAATCATATCCTCAGTCTTTAAATTACCGGCAAGCTCCCTGGCAAAAGAGTTTGCTTCAGCCGCATTTACTCCGATTTTCCGTGGTAAATTAAGATCTTCGCCCTCTGTAACTGCGCTTCTTATGGTCCATAAAATATCCGGATCAAAACGGGTTTCCCTGTCGTATTTTTTCCAGGGAACCGCCGGTAGATTCGATTTTGCAAGTGCATAAAATCCCTGTAACTTATTCATCTTTACACCAATAGTACCCTTTCCTGTTCGTAATTTATTTCTTCCTTGCCTGTTGTGGCGGCAGTCAGTTTTTTATTTTCATTTACCGTATTACCTAATGCATTGTACTGAAAATAACCAAACAAGAAATATGTTTCGTTATCTGCGATTGGCAACCTAGATTGGCAGCCTAGATTTTGATTCTTGGATTAAACAGCCGCTCATGTTCATCCAGGGCAAACCGGTCCGTCATGGTTGCAATATAGTCACAAATAACTCTGAGCTTATCCTCCGGTGCGCCGTCATAAGCCTTATCTGCCTTGCAGTTTAAGTAGCGGTAATACCAGTCCGGCGGCAGTA
>JAEZSL010000026.1 GCA_023443925.1 Bacillota bacterium
CATTCGTTCTTTTAATTTTCTATCTTCATAAGCCTCATCCATTACTTCTTCCACAAATTTTTTTGTGGGAAAATCATGATAAGCTGAATTTAATTGATTCCCAAATTGGTTTAAAAATTCTTGATTAAAAATATCTTTTAGTAACTCTGCCATAATAACCTACCTTTCATTATCTTCTAGCATTCTGCCATAATAATCTATCCGTTCATTAATCTTTTAGCATTCTGCCATAATAATCTATCCGTTCATTATCTTTTAGCATTCTGCTATAATAACCTATCCGTTCATTAATCTTTTAGCATTCTGCCATAATCTATCCGTTCATTAATCTTTTAGCATTCTGCTGTAATAATCTATCCGTTCATCAATCTTTTAGCATTCTGCCATAATAATCTATCCGTTCATTAATCTTTTAGCATTCTGCTATAATAATCTATCCGTTCATTAATCTTTTAGCATTCTGCTATAATTACCAACCCTTTCAATATTGAGTTCCTAGTGGATTCGAATGTAATATATATGCCATACGGTTAGTACAATCTCATAGCCGAAGCCACCCCGATGAGTAAGAAGCTGTGAATTTATATGAAAAAGTTTAGGTTCTTAAATTAATTATACTATCATAACATGACAGCTGTATGTCAACTTTATTATTTCTTATAATGAATCAGTTACTTAGCTCGTTACTGTATACTGAATTTCATCCACTTAGGACTTAATTATACCATATAGGGGTAACTCCCTGAATCCCTGGTATTGGTTTTCCAGGCTGTCTTATAAGTATCTGGTAGATTCAAACTTATTTTCCAGTAATATTTTGTAGAAATTTGGAATATAAAAGATTAAAATAAAGTAAGAAGATTTATGTAAACCATTATAATCCCTGGGAGGCAATTTCATGAAGAAAGTCTATTGGATTCTCCTGTCGGTCCTGGTTCTATTACTTGCCGGCTTGGCAGGTTATCTGTATCTTAATAAAGATAATACCGAACTTACGATGACCTACCCCGCATTTTTGGATGCCGTGGACGAAAATCAGGTCCAGTCCGTCATACTCAACGAGAAAAATAATACCTTTAAGGCAGTATTAAAAAGCAAACCGGAAGAGTCCTATACCGTTCCCAATCCGAAAACCGAAGATTTTATTGAATTTCTATTAACCAACAATATAACCTTAGATTATGGTGAGGTTAACCTACCGGTTAAATTTTTACAGGTTGCCCTTTTAGTGCTGATTGGCGGAGGAGTTTTCTTAGCTTTACGACAGGGTGGAAACAATAAGCCGATGATGGCTGATTCCAATAAAAAAACCGGAGATAAAGCCGGCATTACCTTAAACCAGATTGCCGGCAATTCCGAAGCCAAACTAATGGTGGAAGATATAATTGAATTTATAAAACAGCCTGAAAAATATGCAGCGGTAGGTGCAAGGATGCCAAAAGGCCTTTTGTTATACGGCCCTCCCGGAACAGGTAAAACCATGATGGCCAAAGCCATAGCAGGCGAAGCAAATGTTCCATTTTATGCCATGAGCGGATCTGATTTTGTTCAAATGTATGTAGGAGTAGGGGCCAGCCGTATCCGTAACCTCTTTAATAAAGCAAAGAAAAGTGAAAAGGCAGTTATTTTTATTGATGAAATTGATGCCATCGGTAAAAAACGAGCTCGGAATACCTCTGCCAGCAAAGATGAAAGGGATCAGACTCTGAATGCCCTTCTCACGGAAATGTCCGGTTTTCATGAAAATAAAGGAATCGTTGTAATCGGTGCCACCAACCGGCTGGATACCCTGGATGAGGCTCTGTTAAGGCCGGGACGCTTTGACAGACAGATTGAAATAGGCTTACCGGATGTAAATGCCAGAAAGAAAATTTTGTCCCTATATGCTGGTAAAAAACCCTTATCCGATGATGTTAATTTAGACGCCCTGTCAAAATCCACCGTTTATTTCAGCGGTGCCATGCTTGAAAATCTGTTGAATGAAGCAGCAATTAATGCAGCCAATGATAAACTGTCTGTTATTAGCAATGAGCATGTGGAAAAAGCCTTTTATACAGTAATTGCCGGTGCTCCCATGCTGGACCGAAGCTTTATTTCTGACCGAGACCGCAGGGTTACGGCTTATCATGAAGCCGGACATGCACTGGTCACCAAACTTTTGCTGCCGGAACAATATATATCAAAAGTAACCATAATCCCCAGTGTCAGAGGCGCCGGCGGTTTTAATTTAAGTATCCCGAAAGACACCATGTTTCAAACCCAGAAACAGATTAAAGCCAATATTCAAATGCTTTTAGGCGGCCGGGCTGCCGAAGAGCTGATCTTCGGGGAAGAAGAAATAACGACCGGAGCCAGCAATGATATTCAAAAAGCATCCTCCATACTGGTAGATTATATTAACAAATACGGTATGGATCAGGATATGGGATTATTCAGCACCTCGGTACTGCTGGAAGGTTATGACCGGGATTTAGTAAACAAATGCAGGAATCAGATGAATATTCTATACGAAGAAACCAGAAAGCTGCTGGAAGCCAACTCTGATTTTCTGGAACAGATTACCGCACAGCTTCTGGAAAAAGAATCCCTAAACGGCGATGACATAGACCATATCTGTGCTACCAGTCCATGCTGTTAAAAACCATATCAAATAACTGCAATTCAAAATAATAACGGAAGGCTCTGTCCAAATAATAATTCTACCAAGTCCTGACTTAGCATATGGTTTATATTTCTTGAATTTTGTTCTATATTTAGCAAAATATCTGCGAAATGTAAACCATATTCTCTCCACGACAGGATAGTTTAAAATTTTGAAACAGTACCTTCCATCTTTTATTTCTCATGAAACTTTTCCTGCGCCTTTTTATTAGCTTGAAGTGATTCGCACATCAATCCCGAAGATTGTCTCAAGGCAGCATACAGTATAAAATCAGTGCCTGCTGTACATACAGCAGATCTTTTTTAAAAGAATAGCCAACAAAATAGCTGCTGTCGATTACATCTGCTGAAACCTCCTCCCCTCTTGTAAATGGAGGGCAGGGATTTAAAACAATTTTTCGTCCGGCTGATTTCATTAGGGACTTTGTGATCTGATATGGTTTAAAGGCCTCCAGACAATCGTTTGGCAATGGGTCGGTCAGAACCACATCAGTATTTTTAATTACTTCATTTATATCATAAAATGCAGGGATTCCCTGTATCTCATATCCGGCCGGACAACACTGCTGCAGATCCAGTCCCAGTACTTTAGCTGCTTCCACCCACGAATTAGCAATATTTCCTGCCGTTCCTACAAATGTATATTTTAACTCTGTTATATCTTTCTCCTGCTTGGATAAAGCATACAAGTCAGAAAGTATTTCACAGGGGTGATTGGACGCCGTCATTGCATTAATGACAGGCACTCTGCTATACTCTGCCAGTTCCTCCAGCAGTTTCAAATCCTGGTGCCTTATAATAATACAGTCGGCCCAATTATTTAGATATCCGGCTACATCTTTTCGTGCTTCTCTTTTATCCAGAGCACCGCTTGGAAACAGAATAACCTCTCCTCCCAGCTGGCGGATACCTTTCTCAAAAGTGATTCTGGTACGAATACTGGAATCCGGAAAAAACACAATAAAAGTCTTCCCCTTTAATATATCCGTATATTGTCCCTGCTTTATCTCATCGGCCATCCGGAATATGCCCATTATATCTTCTCTGGAACAATCGGTAATTCGCAAATAATGCTTCATAAAATACCTGTTCTATAATTCAAACGATCTTTTTGCTCTTGCTTTTTGCTTCCGGTGCAAAAACCTGGTGAATGAATGTGATATGTTTGAATCACAACTTCCTTTTTATCCGTATATTTTGCTTGTGTGATTTTCATAAATGATATCCCCTTTGTTTTATCCGTTAAACATTTTCATCAAACTTATTCTCTGCTTAATGTTTCCATAACCCGAATAAAATTATTATAGCATAATTGACTGCATCCGGTAAATATGCATCTCCCTTTGGATTACCACGCTTTTCCTTTGGGTTTATCGCTCACCTTCCTTTGGGTTATTACAAATCTAACTTTGTGTTTATCACACATTTTCCTTTGGATTTATAGCTCAACTTCCTTTGGGTTTATAGCTCAACTTCTTTTGGATTTATCGCTCATCTTCCTTTGGGTTTATTACAAATTTTCCTTGGGATTTATCGCTCATCTTCCTTGTGTTTATCACTTTTCTTCCTTTGGGATTATAACTCTACTTCTTCGGTTTTATCCACCCATTGCAAAACCCTTGCATATACCGGCTTATACAAATAAATTGACTTACAGATAGCCGTTCTCCATAGATAATAGCAACTGATACAACCGGCGAAGCATAATTTTAATACAGACAAAAATGCCCCAATCTCAAAATACCTGACCTTCCATACCATACTGAAATTACAGGGAAGATATTTAGAGATTGAGGCAGTTATAGAGTTTGTGGCAATTAAAAGTTTGGTATCATTAAATGATTGAGGAATTAAAATATTTAAAGCTATTTGATATTTGAAGCAATTAGATATTGAAGCAATTTGATATTTGAAGCAATTAGATATTTTGAAGCAACTAGATATTTTGAAGCAATTTGATATTTAAGCAATTAGATATATGAAGAAATACAAAATTGTTGATTCATAATTATCTGGCTATTGTCCACACTTAACCGCAGTACTTTTGAAAACATAATTACTTCATAGCTTCAATATAACTGACTGCCGACAGGGCGGCAATATTACCTTCCCCTGCTGCTTTTAAGTATTGGTAAGGTTTTCCGGTTACGTCTCCGGCCGCATAACAACCCGGAATACTGGTCTTCATGATTCGATCCACTTTAATATGATTTTCCTCTGTCTCAATACCAGGTATTAATGTTGTCGGACTGATGGTATCTCTTAGTATAAAGACACCATCCGTTACTACGGTGTGTTCTTTTAAAATCAGCTTATTTACGGTTATACTTCCTGTTATTTCAACTGGTTTGTCCCGGAGAATTTCAATATGGCTGCTTAACTGAACCACCTCTTTATACATTGGAATATAATAAACCTTTGATGCCAGCTCTGCCAGATACTCCGCTTCTTTTTCTTCCTCCCTGCTGTAAGCGATTACCGCTACCACCTTATTCCGGTATAACATTCCGTCACAGGTAGCACAATAACTCACACCTTTGCCGAGGTACTCAATTTCACCCGTAAATCCCTTGCCGGTCTGCACTCCCGTAGCAAGAATAACTGATTTTGCTTCATACAATTCATTGTTTGCCAGAATCGAAAAATAACCGGACATGTTATATAAATTGGTTACCTTTTTTTCTGTAATTGTAATCCCCATCTTCTTAAGGTGTTCCAGGTATTTGGTTTTTAATTCAACCCCACGGATTTCCGGCAGCCCAAGATAATTATGAATCATATGAGCTTTCTCAATTTTACCTGACAGCTGGCCGCTGCCGAATAGCAAAAATCTTTTGTTCCTTATACTGGCGTTCAGTGCCGCAGATAAGCCTGCCGGACCAGTTCCTATTATCGCCAGATCATATCTGTCCTCCATCGTACGACTCCTTATAAAACCCTTCTGTGATGTGCAGTCTCTAGGTGATACAAGGCTGCTTCGACTGTAAATATAACTGTACTATTACTTTCTCAATAATTCCTTAATTTTATCCTCAATTTTTAAAGGATTAACTACCGGTGCATACCTGGCCAGTACTTTACCCTGTTTGTCTATTAAAAATTTAGTAAAATTCCATTTTATATTATTTCCCAAAGTTCCTTTTTGTTCTTGTTTTAAAAACTGATACAGCGGGTGGGCAGCTTCGCCGTTAACATCAATTTTCTCAAACATATCAAAAGTTACCCCATAGTTTAACTGGCAGAAAGACTGTATTTCCTCATTCCCGGCAGGATCTTGTTTGGCAAACTGATTACAGGGAAAGCCCAATATAGCCAGGCCGCTATCTCCATATTTTTTATTTAATTCCTCCAATTCCTTAAACTGCGGTGTTAACCCACATTTACTGGCAGTATTGACTACCAGAACCACTTTGTCTTTGTACTTATTCATTTGCACTTCTTCACCATTCATCTTTTTAGCTTTAAAATCATAAAAACCCATATTAAAACCATCCTTTCCTTTTTACAGATATGCTGTACTGCTGGCTTACGCAATGTATTGCATTGCATAGTGAAGCACATGTTTATTCTTTATATATTTTACTCTATTTAATTGTATGCAATTTAATTCTTTATTAGAATACTACCTATTTTATCTTTTGTCAATAGTATTCTTAGAAGAATTAGGTCTTATGTATATGGTATGTGGTATATTGGTTGAATTATATGTATCAGTCGCATAAATCTTCTGTTTGGCACTTATTAACATAAGGCATATATCTACTATAATTCTAGACATAAAAAAAGAAATCACACATATATGATTTCTTTTTTCATGTAATAACTATATATTTTTTTGTAATCACACAACTTGGAACATCCTGTCAATATGCCTTGTTTTACCCTGCAACATAGATTAATCCGCCGTGCATACGGGTTGTTAAATACCACTTTAGCAGGTCAAATTCTATCGCTTTTCCTTCATCCGACGCAGTTGCAATGAGGCGGTCCTCCTGTATATCAGCACTTGTTATTGTAATCCAGTGCCAGGCCTGAAGCTTGGTTTCTTCCCCTCTGGATAAATTTAAGAACGCCAAAGGACTGTTGGATAAGAGCGCTTCCCGCACAAATTCTTTCAATTTCTCCGGATAACGTTTCCTGATAAAACGGTTTTCTATGGAAAATACCTTTGTTTCAAGCTGAACTCCTCTGTCCTTTGCAAACCGTGTTATACCATCGGTAAACTTATCCACGTGATTGACCCCCATGGCCCCCGGGGTGATATAACGGAACAGTTCATCCATATGCAGAACAAAATCTTTTCGCTCCAGGCTATGCGGCTGAAATAATACTTTATACTTATCTCTGGTCTGTGCAAGATAAGCTGTTATATTGGAGGCACAGGTGGGACCGCATCCGGCTTGTCTGCTCCAGGATTTTTCGTACCACTCCTGATCGGCTCCAAAATATGTTTTATGTTCAAAACTATCTGTTATAGTAAGCAGTTCCGGCTTTTCAATGGAAACAGTCATATACATCAACCTTCTTTCTCTGTCCGGCCCAGATTTAAATACAATCAAACAACTTAATAATCGCATTATCCGTTTTTTAATAAAATTCAAGTAACAAATGAAAAGTATCCTAATTCACCCGTTTTTGAAAACTGCGGCCAGACTAATATCGTATTTCGGGCTCCAGAATATTTTATCCTCATATTATATACGGTATCCAATCAGGTTGCAATAATAAATTTATGTATTTCGACAATCGAAATCAGGCTGTCATTTATGCATCCTATGCAATCACTGACAGCCTGCCGGTATAATAATCGTTTGCTATTATATTAGAAACATCTGTTATTTTTTCTGTTTTTTTCCTTCATATAAGGAACAGAAATTTTTATAGTGAGGGTTTTCCCATTCTGTTCCGTCATAAGTTTCATAGGATACCACAATGGCTTTAAAAGTTTCGATTTCCAAATTTTCATCTAATTGAAAACCACTGTCTTTTCCATAAGTACCACCTGCAGCCAAATTAATATCGCTGTAATCGACTTCTGCGATATAAACTCCGTCATCAAAGCTTAAATGTCCTTTGATTTTTACCGGAAGTCCGTTCTTATCCCATGCAGCAAAAGCAACCATCGCACTTTTAATATCTTCTTTCGTGTTATTTTGTATTACTGCCTGAAGCATATCAGGATATAGTGTCTTATATTTCTCATCCTGTACTATATATTTTGTACTTTTAATAAATACCGGCTCCGCTTTTAATAAATCCGAAAGTTCTTTTTCTGATGGCAGATTCTTATCATCCTGTTTTTCTTTCTTCTTATCCCCTGACTTAGCTGTATTCTTACTACTGTTATTCTCCGTTTTCTCAACTTTTACTTCAATCGTTGCTTCAGGATTCAGCTTTTTTTCTCCATAAAGCTTACAAAACGCATCATAATAAGGATTTTCCCAGGTACTTCCCTCAAATGTTTCATAAGATACCACAACAGCTTTAAATGTATCAATATCCTTAGTACTATCATCCAATTGTAATCCGCTCTCATCCCCATAGGTACTTCCGGCAGCCAGGTTGATATCACCGTATTGAACTTCATTTACATAGGAACCGCCGCCAAAAGAAAGATAACCGGTGATTTTAACAGGCAGCCCGTTCTTATCCCATGCAACGAATGCTATAACCGCACTTTTTATATCCTCGTCCGTATTATTTTGCAGTACAGCCTGAAGTAAATCGGGATATAATGATTTATATTTCTCATCCTGTACGGTATATTTTGTTTTTACGATACTTACGGGCAATTCCATTAAAAGTTTGTCAAATGCTTCCGGTCCCATGGTTTCAACCGACGGTTCAGTTTCTTTAGCCGTCTCTTCCGCTGTTTTATCCTCTTCGGATTTCACATCTGCCGCCGCAGTATCTTCTTCTTTGGTGCCGGCAGTATTTTCTGCGGGTTTAGTATCCTTTGATGTCTCCACTATCTTAGGTTCCGTTATTCCCGTTTCCTTAGTATCCGTACCGGAACACGCACTCAATGCCAGCATCATGATTACCAGCCAAATTAAAATCAATTTTCTTTTCATCTTTTTCCTCCTGCCAATTATTATACAATTCATATTATACAAATCATGGTAAAGATAACAATTAAAGGAGGATTAAACCTTATTAAGAACATTTTTGGAATTTTAATCAGTTTATAATTTTATTTTAGGAGAATTTTAAACTGCAAATGCTAATTGCAGCTATTACAAGCCACTTGCAGTTCTTTTGCTGAACTGCTTCTCTCAACTGATCTCTTGCTTCAATTAAGCTCTTTCTTATAGTTGGATTTCTTGCTTCAATTAGACTCTTTCTTATAATTAATCTCTCTTCAATTAGTTATAATTAATCTCTTTCTTCAATTAGACCTTTCTTATAGTTGATCTCTTGTTCATCTAAACTCTTTCTTATAACTGATTTCTTTCTTATAGCTGATCTCACAATTTCAATTGACATGATTTTTACAATGTGATATATTTATAACATAATGTTAGGAATATATCACATTCAAGAAGGAGGATATTATGAAACTAAACCGTCTCGGCTTTCTGTCACTCTTTGCACTAATCGGCATACTTGGCCTGGTAAGCGATAACAAAGGATTAACCGGTTTTTTCGGTTATGCTTATTACATCCGTTATTTCTTTGTTATACCGGATGAGTTATTTATCGCAAATATCAGGAAAGCAGCCAGCTTTGGATTTTTTTCCGGCATCATTGCCACCGGAATAGCTCTGATACTACACATATTGCTACCGGGTTTACTCTCAAATGCCATGATTTTGGCTTCCTGTTACGTAGTATCGGTATTTTGTTTTACAATCGCACTTATCGTATTGGAAATAAAAGAAATGGGAGGTGCTGCCGGTGACTCTGATAACTAAAATGCGTGAATACAGAGCCAAATACGGCATGACACAGGATGAACTGGCAGCCCGGGTGGGGGTCCGCCGGGAAACCATCGTAAATCTGGAGAACGGCCGTTATAATCCTTCCCTTAAACTGGCAATGGATATTGCCGCCGTATTTTCAAGCACGGTTGAAGATTTGTTTTATTTTAAGGAGGAAACAGAATGAATCACTTTAGGAAATTTTGCGGTAAAGCAAAATATCTGGGGCTGTTAGGGCTGCCCGGAATCCTGCTGCCTCACAAAATATGGGATTTTCTCTGGCTCTTTTGGCTGTTTGGTATCATTGAGATAGCTCTTAATTTTTCACTTTTTCTGCAATCTCTGAAACAGCTTTGGGGAATGTTTATAGTTCCGTTGTATTATGGAAAAAATCTTCCTAATAAAGATAACTATTACTGCCAAGTTAAATACTCTCTGCCCTTTCAGGGTAGCTGGACAGCTGTTAACGGCAGTACAGACAAAGAATTCTCCCATTCCTGGGAAATTCCCACTCAGCGTTACGCTTATGATTTTATTATTCTGGACGTAAACGGTAAAAGCTTTACAGGAGATTTGAAAAATAGAGAAAGCTATTTCTGCTACGGGAAAGAAATTATTTCCCCGGCAGATGGTGAGGTAATTGAAACCGGTACCGGCTGTCCGGACAGCATCATAACGGGAAATGGAAGACCAGACTGTTCCGCTTCCGATATACGGGGCAATTATATTCTTATCCGGCATGCTAAAAAGGAATACAGCCTCCTGGCCCATTTAAAGCCGGGCAGTATTTTAGTAAAACCGGGTGATCAGATCCGACGCGGTGAAACCATCGCTCTTTGCGGCAATTCCGGTAACAGTACGGAACCACACCTCCATTTTCAGCTGCAGAGCGGAAAAAGCTTTTACTATTCTGCCGGGCTGCCAATTGAGTTTGAGAATATAACATTTTCGGCTGCTCCCTGTTATTCCTCTTTCGATCCGCGTCCTATTCCAGGATCAGGCACATCTTCTGAAAAATATATCGCCCGGGGACAGCAATTGGAAAACAAACAAATTTAACCGGAACTTTCACCAGATGATTTATTATAATAAAAAGAGGGTGCCTATCGTCTATGCCATACAAAACCGTTTTCAATAGCCGCGGCGTTAGTATGAGACTTTTTAGACACCCTTTATTGTTTTTTAGAATTCGCATATCAAAAGGCTTGCCCGCAAGTATTCCTTCAAAACGGAAAATTGGCCTTTAAATTCGAAACTATTTAGATAAAATAACCGCTACATCATTTACATTGGTTCCGGTGGCTCCGGTTATGATTAAACCACCAGCTGCTTTAAGACCATGATAGGAATCGTTATTTTTAAGAATCTCCTCAATATCTAATCCAAGACCTGATAATTTCTCCAAAGTTTCACCGTCTACCATACCACCTGCTGCATCGGTAGGACCGTCTGTACCGTCGGAGCCGAAGGAAAATATAAGAGTATCCTTTAATCCCACAATCCCTTTTGCTGCCTTTAAAGCCAATTCCTGATTTCTTCCGCCAAGGCCATTTCCCTTGATTTTAACTGTGGTTTCTCCTCCCACAATGACTGCACAGGGAGGCTTAATGCCATACAATGAACCTCTGCGAACTTCCCTGGCTATGGAGGAGATGAATTTTCCGGCTTCCCCGGCTTCACATTCCAGCGTGGAGGATAGGATGAAAGGGGTATATCCCAGTTTTTTTGCACTTTCGGCTGCTGCCAGGCATAATTCGCTGACACTTCCTGTGATTACCGTCTCCACATTGCTTAGCATTTTAGGCGTTTCCTTGTTCAATGCTTTCTGGATCGATTCCTTGAATTCCAGTTTATATTTCTTAATAATGTCCCGCACTTCTTTCACCGTAGAACTATCCGGATAAGCCGGGCCGGATGCGATGGAATCCAGACGGTCACCGATAACATCGGATAAGACAATGGAATAGACTTTAGCCGGAGCGCATAAAGAAGCAAATCTGCCTCCTTTTACCTCCGATAAATGTTTACGTATGGCATTCATTTCTACAATATCAGCTCCGCATTTTAATAAAGCTCCGGTTACTTCCTTAATTTCTTCCAGGGTAAGACCTTCACTGGGTTTTTCAAATAATGCCGAACCTCCCCCGGATACTAAAAATATAACCTGGTCCGTTTCCTTTAAATCTTTGACGGCTTCTATTGCACGAATGGCTCCAAAAACGGAATTTTCATCCGGCACCGGATGCCCTGCTTCTATAATTTCAAATCCTTCGATTTCTCCCTGGGAATGGTGATACTTTGTTACGACAATACCCTTCTTAATAGAAGCACCTAAGATCTTTTTTGCAGCTGCTGCCATGGTCCATGCAGCTTTACCTATGGATACCACTATTATGTTTCCTGTAAAAGTTTTGTTTAACAATGCTTTTTCCACTGCTTTGTGGGGCAGTACATTTTTAATGGAATCCTTTATTATTGTATTTGCTTCACTTCGTAGATCTCCCATTTTAACCTCTATTCTTGCACACGCTCTTTGTGCATATCAAGTTTGTTGTGCGCAAGCACAAACTTGCGGTTGAAAAATTTATTTTTCAACCTAAAACCCCCGTATTTAATCTCCGATTGCCGTACCGGATATTTTAGCATAGTATCTGGCCAAAGCACTGTGATCATCGTTTCCAAAGTCATCCGCACGCAAGGTTTGAAACATCTCCATTACCTGGGAAGTAAGGGGAAGGGGAGCTCCCACTTCATGAGCGGTTTCCAGTGCATTATTCAGATCCTTAATATGTAAATCAATCTTAAAGCCAGGCTTAAAATTATTTTCAAGCATCATGGGAACTTTGGCATTCATAACGGTGGAACCTGCCAGCCCGCCCTTGATTGCTGCAAATACCAGCTCCGGATCCACTCCGGCTTTTTTGGACAGAGTAAAAGCTTCCGCACAGGCCGCAATGTTTAACGCTACTACAACCTGGTTCGCCAGTTTAGTAGTGTTACCTGCTCCGATTTTTCCGCAGTATACGGCACTGGCACCCATGCAAAGCAGGATGGCCTTAACACTTTCAAAAACCTCCCTGTCACCGCCGGCCATAATGGATAAGGTTCCGTCAATTGCCTTGGGTTCACCTCCGGACACCGGAGCATCTATCATCTTAACACCTTTTTCGGCGCAGGCCTTCTCAATTTCCTGGGAGGCTAAGGGAGCTATGGAACTCATATCAATAAGAACCGCACCCGGCCTGGCTCCTTTTAGAACTCCCTTTTCACCCATAACCGCAGCTTTAACATGGGGAGAATTCGGCAGCATGGTAATAATAATATCGCTTTGCTCGGAAACCCCGGCAGCTGTCTTAGCAAAACCTGCACCGGCTGCGGTTACTTCCTCCACTGCGGCTGCGTTTATATCGAAAACGGTTAATTCATAACCGGCCTTCAGTAAATTTTTACTCATAGGTTTACCCATGATTCCTAAACCAATAAATCCAATTTTCATTATTATTCTCCTTTCCTGTTATCGTCCTGGAAAAGCTGCTGTACAGGCTTATTCACTATATTAACAGGTTCTCCCGCCAGAAAAGACTTCAGATTGCCCACCGCAGTATCCATAAGCCTTTGTCTGGATTCCTTCGGTGCCCAGGCGATATGAGGTGTTATAATAATATTCTTTGCAGATAACAAAGGATTGTTCGGTTTTATTGGCTCTGCGGATACCACATCTACGGCTGCTCCGGCTATTTTACCGCTGTTTAAGGCATCTCTTAAATCTGTTTCTACAATCAGCGGCCCTCTGGAGTCATTGATGATTAAAACCCCATCCTTCATTTTTGCTATGGTATCTTTATTGATAATTCCTTCCGTTTCCGGAAATAAAGGACAATGCAGGGTTATAACATCCGAAGAGGCCAGCAGTTCATCTAATTCCACGTATTTGCAGGATTCGCTTTCCAGCGCGGTATTTTTGCTGCGGGAGTAGGCAAGTACCTTCATACCAAGGGCTTGGGCAATTTTAGCCGTACCCTGTCCGATTTTTCCAAACCCGATAATACCGATTGTTTTTCCGGCTAATTCAATTAAAGGGTAATTCCAGTAACAGTAGTCCTGGCTTTTTGCCCAGTCTCCCTTTATAACACTGTCGGAATGAGCACCGACATGGTGGCATAATTCCAGCAGCAGGGCAATGGTAAACTGGCTCACTGCCGTAGTGCTGTATGCCGGTACGTTGGCAACCGGTACTCCCAACTGCTTTGCTGCCTCTACATCCACCACATTATAACCGGTAGCTAATACCCCGATAAAGCGAATCCCAGGGCAGGCTTTTAGTATCCTCTCATCGATGACCGTTTTATTTGTATAAATTATTTCCGCGTCGCCGATCCGCTCTATGGTTAATTCAGCCGGTGTCCGGTCATAAACCGTCAATTCTCCCAAAGCCTTAAGACCGTCCCAGTTCAAATCTCCGGGATTTTCCGTATATCCGTCTAATACTACAATTTTCATCCGTATCTCCTTTTTAATCAATTGACAACCTGTTAATTTTTACTTATTTACATATCACATCCTGAAAATACCATTTCACATATTAACAGTATTATAATAAGAAATTCATTTGTCAACCACTTATCGTTACACAATCAAAACCTGAATCAGTTATCGTTTATCCTCCGCCAATGCAGCAGTTATGTGAGCAATAGCCCAAATCATACTACCTAGTGACATAACCGCTTCTTCTTTCTGTATATAGCCTAATCCGGAAGCAGTGCCCATGCCCTGTTGATGACACGTTTGGTATTGGCCAGAATAATGTCGCCGTCTTCCTCTCCCCAGGGCTTTACTTCCAGGGAAAGAACATACGGGCTTTCCGCATTAAAAAATCCCTCTTCTTTTAAAACCTTAAAAAAATCCACCAGTTCCATCGTATCATTGGCACTGCCCGGAAAACCGAATCTGGGGTGCATATCCCCGTAAGCTTCTGCCCCCGGTTTTACTACGGCATTGCCGATGTGGAGATGGGTTATATAAGGCCTTAAGGTCTGAATTACAAATTTACTGGTTTCGTAGGTGGTAGGAAAATGGGATAAATCCACCAGAAGACCAAAATTATTGCACATCATTCTCATGTCTGCCGCAAATCTGGCCGCATAAGGCGCCGGTCCGATTAAAGCAGCCTTATCCATATCATAATCAAAAACCTCCAGGTTTACCTGCATATTTTTCCCGGCTGCATAATCACATACCGCTCTGGTGGTTTTTAAAAGCTGTCTATAGGCTTGATCCCTGGTTTCTTCTTCCCATTTACCGGCTAGAAATGCAATACCTTTCGCCCCCAGATACTCTGCTTCATCCACTGCTGCTATCAGGGTGGCTTCTGCTTTTAACCTTCCCTCTTCCTCCAAGTCATTGGGGTTTAAGCCGGTGGATAATAATCTGGGCTGTGCACCGTAGCAGACTTTTAAATGGGATTGTTCCAGCAGCTTTTTGGCTTTTTCCCGTAATACATCATCCTTAATCTGGGTAATCTCAATTGCGTCAAAAAAATCGTCACAGGCAATGGTTTTTAAGGAATCCAGCAAATCGTACTGATTGGGCGGATGACTCATCCATTGGATGGTTCCGATCTGAAAATATTTGTGGATTGATTCTTTCATTATAACTCCCTTCTGTGTGCTTTAGCACACATTCAAATCAGGAGGTTGAAAAAACTGCTCTTGTTTTTTCAACCTAAACTCCTATCAGCGTGCCTTGGCGCATGTACAAATCAGACGGTTGAAAAACTGCTTTTTGTTTTTTAACCTAAACTCCTATCTGTGTGCCTTAGCACACGTACAAATCAGACGGTTGAAAAACGGCTTTTTGTTTTTTAACCTAAACTCCTATCTGTGTGCCTTAGCGCAAGTACAAATCAGACGGTTGAAAAACTGCTGTTGCTTTTCAACCTAGCTCCTATGACTTAAAGCATCTGCCGCATTTTAGCGGCAGATATACTGTCATATACTAACATATACTATCTATAGGTCTGGTAAGACATCCGCTAACAATGATCCGCTTTCAAAAAAATGACAATCCTGCTTAGACTTTCTCAATTAAAATCATTTCATGCTCCTCCAGAGTATCTATAACTATTGTTTTCATATCGTCATTGCCGGTTACGGCAACGGTTTCATTTGATACGGTAAGTCTCGCTTTAAATCCCCCTGTATAATCGGAACGGAATGTTATCACTACCGGGCCTACCGGTACCGTTTCTTCACAGGTTCCCACCGGGCAATTGCCGCCGGTCAGATTAACCAGGTGTATGATATATGTTTCTTCCTGCTGGTAATAGTTTACGTTAACCTCTCCGCTCACTTTTACCGTAACAGGGAGCCGGTCTCCCAAAGACCATCGCACACTGTTAGCCAAAAGCTCCCCATGATCGGGTATGAGCTCTTTACCGTAACAACGGTCAATATCCCCTGCAAAATAAACTACCCTGGAACCGGTGGATAGCGTTCCTGCATATACCGGGATTATATCCTCCCGCTCTTCCCTGATCCAGCTGAATTCCGGGGGATAGATGGGAAATGAAGGGATATAGCTGCATACCGGCTTTAAAGTGCCATTGCTTTCAACGATCTGAATACCGCCGCCAAAGGCAAGTATGTCTGTGTCTTGAAAGCCCTCAAAGATTTCATGGCGTTCTTTTAAAAGTCTGATGTAATTGTGGGCTTCCTGGTTCATCCAGTTACCATCCTGTTTACCAAAAGCTCCAATGGTTTTACCCGTAGGTTTTAATCCAAGCAGCTTATAAATCGGACTCTCAACCGCTTTTTCCCCTTCTGCATCCAGAGTTCCTGTCCTGCCCGTAATGATCAGGTTTTTGCCGGCTTTTATAAAATCACAGATATTTTCCTGCTGGGATTCCGATAAAACAGCCACCTCCGGAAGTATTAGGGTCTCAATGCGGCCGGCATATTTTCCGATATCATCAGCATGCACCGGCAAAAAAGGGATTCCGGCTCTGGAAAGTGCCCTTAAAAAGCCGGCCCAGGGATACGCTGTTTTTTCCAGATAATCCTCTCTGCCGTAAAAATCAATATTATTCTGACTCCACACAACGGCTACATTGGCAAGATTTTTCCTGTCATATAGATAGGTTTCATTGGTTTCGTGCCAGTTAAACACCGGAATACTAGCCAAAAATTGCCTGCGGTCATTGGTACTGCCTCCGATATGATGATACCATGGAGATATTCCCCCTGCAATACCGGACTGCATCCAGGCTGAAATTTCTCTTGCCGGACTTGAAGACAGCCGGAATGTACGGTTTCCTTTAAAATAATGGGACATGCTTTCCAGAATGGTTATATTTTCGTCGCTGGCTAACCGCAATAAGGCTCCGTTTGCCGAGTTTTGCTCAAAACCATTGAGGGTATCCCTGCACTGGTGGTCACAAAAAATAATCTGGCAGCGTTCGCATAAGGCTTTGATATCTGTAAAACTGCCCACGGCGCTGAAGGGGTCCGCATTCATCATGCCAAACCACAGGCAATCTTTTCCTCCGGCTTTTTGGGTCGTTTTATTAAACAAATCCCAGTTTTGGGTTCTGCACTCATAACTCCAACGAATCCAGGTACGATAGACCGGGTCATCAAAGGAAACCTCATTAGGCAATTCCAGTCCGCACTGTTCCATAAATTTCTTTCTGCAATTCTCACAATAACATATGGTATTACGTCCCAGCCCTTTCCAGCTGTTATCCGCAAACCCATCAGGGTGGTACTTATCTATTATTTCTTCCAGTACCGCTGGTATGTATTCCTTATAGTAACCGCTGTTGACGCAGGAAACATATCTTCCCTGGGTCATGATGGGTTCACCGTATTTATCCCGGGCAAACCAATCCGGATGCAATTCATAAAAATCCTGGTATGCACAATTAATGTCCATTCTGGCGATAACATACAGCCCGGCTTCTCTGGCAGCCTGATTGAATTCCCCAAATAAATCTCTTTCTCCTAAACGGGCCGCACGGTACTGCATGGGAAATTTACTCTGGTAATAAGCAACAATACCGCCGCAGTTGATGATGACTCCCTGGACCCGCGCCTGCTTCCAGTAATTTTTCCAGAATTCAAGATCACATTTTTCAGGATCATCCTCCGTCAGATTGGTCTGTCCAAACCGGCGCAGCTGCCGATACCAGGGTTCGTTGATTTTCTGGCTCATAAAGATGCCCTCCGTTAAATAGAATTTTAAACTTCGATTACATATGCCTCATACTGATCCAATACCGGTACCATTAACCCGTCCGTTAATACGGCCTGATCAAAGACTTCCTTACTGCCTTCCAGGGTCAGCCGGTATATTCTTTTGGGTTTTATCGTATTAAATGTAACTCCGATGTTATGAATGGGTATTGGTTCAAAAAATGTTGTACCGTTAAAACCGGATAAATTAAGGAACTGCAGCAGGTATTGATTTTGTCCGCACCGGTCAAAAAATACTTCTACCTGTTTCGGAGCATCGGTTTTGACGGGATTATTAACCGGCACAACCGCATCCAGCAGATTAAACAGGATATATTTAAAATCTTCAAAGCCATGTTTATAATACAGCGTACCCGGCTGCCAGGGAAAATACACCTTCCTGCCCTTAGAGGTGGCCGAGGGCTGTCCGGTTATTTCATGTCCGTAACAGCGTTCCGGGGGGCCGTATCTGGCTGGTGCAACCAGTGGAAGGTAATTAACATTTCCATCACTGGTTTCCATATAATAATATTCTTTATCCAGATAAACCCAGTCCCGGTTCTCAAAGCCGGTAAAAACGGATTTGGGTTCCGTAAGGAGATACCCGCCTCTTACGGTTTCTAACTTTTCTTTTAAGCGTACCCCGAAGATTTCAGCAAGTTCTTCCTCATTTTCCATTAACGCCAAACTGGTTGCTGCCACACCTGCTTTCGTGTTTTTAAGAGCCTGCAAAAAGCGGCTGCTTTTAACCAGGCGGATTCCCGGCAGAATAATCAACTCATACCGGTCCAGCCGGTCAATCACTCCATCCAGTTCGGCTGCATCCACTACATCAAAAAGGTGGTGCTCTTCTTTTAACATTTTAAAGATACCCAGATACTCCTGGGAAGCAGGACTGTGACTTCCAAAGGGAGCAGGATTTATTAACAGGATTTTAGCCTGGCTCTTAAGATTGCCATAATATTTCTCATATTTTTCATGAAAACGGAATACCTCTTTCACCTTATCAAAATTATCCCGGTCCGGATAATCTTCAAAGTCACCGATGATACACCAGTCCAGGCCTCCGCCGGAAGCCATATCCCCATACAGGCGGATCTGGTTTAAATACCTGGAAACCCCCATAAACCGGTAATAGATATCCACGGCATTAATCACACAGTTACTGGAGATTTTATCCTCAAAACTGCCCTCCACTACGGTTACATTATTCTCACTGTTATACAGCCAGAAAGGGTACGGGCGGTCAACGGCGGAATTGGACTCATTCCTTACCATATCCACCCCTTTATGGTTATAGGTACAGACTAAAACTTCCGGATTCAGTTTCCTGACCTCGGAACTTATTTTATTTAACAATGCATCTACCGTAAGCTGTTTGAATTCCTTATATTTTAAGAAAGCTTCGTCCGATTCCTTTTCTTCCCTTGGGAGTTCCAACCCATACATATTACTAAAACGGGTTTTGCAGTTGTCACACTGGCAAATGCCAACATAGTTGCCGCTGTAATCCCTGGTCTGGTAACCAAACATATTAAAAAAAACACCGTCCACCGGATACCTGGTCAGTACCTCTTTTAGTATTTCCAAGGTACATTCCTGCTGATACCTGCCATTTACACAGGTCGCCACCGTATCATGATATCTTACGGGTTCTCCAAGTATGGATTTCGTAAACCATTCCTTATGTTTATCATAAACGCTGGTGTGGGTCTTGCTAAAATCAAACCTGGCAATGACCCGGATTCCGTTTTTGTGGCATTTTTCCAGTAAAGTACCGAAAAAATCCCCTTTCATATAAGGATTGCGGTACTGAAATTCTAAATCCGTGGGATAAAAAGAGGTTATCCCGCCGCAGCCCACCATACAGGCATTGGCACCGAAATCCTTTAAGGTATTTATGTATTTGTCAATATCCATCCTTGCATCAATATCACGGAGATTATTCTGAATCATCCGCAAACTATTCTCCAGCCACCAGGCCATTTTTCTCACCTCTTATTGAATTAAAATCATATCCCAGACATCCAGTCTGCTTAATGTGACATGGACATAACCATCCTTTTCTTTCCATTCTACCTTTTTTTCTCCGATTACGGAAGTAACCTTGGTCACTTTTTCTTTCGTTTTTACCCGGAACCTAAGGTTATAGCAGGGCACGTTATTGGTTAATGGCCTCTGTCCGATTCCGTTAACCAGATGTACCATTATACTGTCTCCTTTTCCATACACCATAGCCTGAAGCCCTCCCGCCATATCATTGCTGGTATCAATAAAAGTATCCATGAAGGTATCATTGGCAGTACCCATGGTGGTATCCATGGAGGTATCATTGGCAGTATCCATGGTGGAATCCATGAAAGTATCATTGGAGATATTGCAGGAAGTATCTATAGAAGTATCTATAGAAGTATCTATGGAATTATCCACTGGTTTATCACTGGATAATTCCATGGAAAATACGGGGTCTCCTCCCAGCATATAATCCAGACAGTTTTTCATAAGCCGGTAAAATTCACTGAATTTGAATTCCAGGGCTAAACGGCTTAGTTCAAAGGGAAGAAACAACAGCGCTCCCTTACCGGTTTCTTTTAGGGTACACAAAGGAATATCCGTATGGGATACACACATACTTGCCCTTTCCGGCGGTGCCCCCACTCCGTCTAAAGGTGCAAAAGGAGGTACCAGAGTCAGAAGGGTTTTGGTTGTATCCTTTGGTGTACAGTATAATACGCTGCCCCGGTGAGGCAGCAGTTCTACTTCCTCCAACCTGTCTTTTAACACCGCACCTTCCGGTTCAAACCGGATATAACTGGCGGTCAGATAGGGTCCGGCAGACATGGACGTTTCCAGCCCAGCTAAACCGGCAAGCTCTTGGGAAGCGGCTTCCGTAACGCTCTCAAGGATTACCCTGCCCCCAAAAGTAAGGTATTCCTTTAGCAGCTTAACCATCTCTGTGTTCAGCTCAAAATCCCCTGGCACCAAAACTACCGGATATTCTTTCAATTTATCCAGATTCAGATGCAGTTTATCCAGCAAATCAAACTGGTACTGGGTATTTAGCATAGCTTCCGCCCAGCCCATGGCTGCCTCGCTTCCGTTCCATAACATAAGCACCTGTGAAATGCTGACGGCATCCTTCATATAGGTTTCACACTTTTTAATGCTGCGGTTAATCTGCCCGACACTACGCAGTATTCTTTTATCACTGATGGTATCGTTAAAACCGGTAAGGGAATGCCAGATTGTTCCCTGATTGGCCGGTACCTGGCTCATCCAGTATAGATATTCTGCAGTGGGAATGCCCGTATGCCTCCAGTCCATGCCGGGAGAAGAATGTATAATTCCGCAGGGTAGGGGTTTATCCTGTAGACTGCCGCCGATCTTCATATTCAGCGCCGGCTTAAAGGCCTGGGGTATATTTTTTGCGCCTTTTGACAGGATATCCTGAGCTTCCGTGCATATCATATCCGCGGTTGCATATCGGTTGTCCAGATTATCAATGCGGTTGTTTCTGCCCTCTTCAAAGGTAGAATAATACAGAATTACCGGTACGTCCTTTCTTATTTTCTTTACTAATTTATATATTTTACCGATATTATCACGCAGGCACCGGTCTGACCAATCCGGTTCAAATTCCGCCTTACTATCCGGAAGTTCTTTCCCGTAGAGACTACGGTATTTACTTTTACAGTTTCCGCAGTGGCATTCCTCCACCTGGGGTGCATTAAAAAAGATTCCGTCTATCTCATAATTTTCAAGTACTTCTTCTACTACCGGCATGGCCAGCGCTTCATTGCGGTAACCGCCATTGACACAGGTGGTAACAAGCTGGGACCACTGGCCCATTCTGTCTTTTCCAAAGATCAAAGGCTTTTTCTCCGTATCGCAGACAAACCAGCCCGGCTTTTCCAGGTAGACATAATCATCGGTTTTACTGAAGTCAAATCTGGCGATTACCCGGATATCCAGTTTGTGACATTCCTTTATCAACTCTTTCAGCAAATCCTGATCCCCTGGAAGATATTCGTTAATATGATGATACTTAATTCTGCTGGGGTACCAGGCATAGATTCCCCCCACATTCAAAACGACGGCATTGGCTTCCAGCTCTTTTAAATCAAGGGCTATTTTCTCTGCCTTCATCTTGGGAGTATCTTTTACCTGAAGGTTATATTGAATGATACGAAGGGGCTTTTGCCACCAATTTTTATCAGTCATAAGTTACCTCCGTTCCTGCACATCTTTGTGCACATATGATTGTACAGAAAATTACACAGTTAAAAATTATAATAGAACCTGTCTTTATATATTCACCATTCTGCAATTTGCTGTATTGTTACTGTATTATTACTGTTTAATACCGCTGACAGCAATACTCTGTACGATATGCTTCTGCAGAAACAGGAATATGATTGTTAACGGTATGGCACTGACTACGGCTACTGCCATTCTGGGTCCGTAATAAACCGCATCCTGCTGGGCATTAAAAGCTGCCACACCAACGGATATCATCTGTTTGGTTGCTGTCTTAATGGTTACCAACGGCCAGAGATAAGAATTCCAATTAGACAGAATCTGAAGGATACTTAAGGTAGCAATCAGGGGTTTTGACAGTGGTATAATTATTTTTAAAAATATGGTCCATTCTCCCGCACCGTCTATAAAAGCCGATTCACGAAGGGAATCCGGTATGCTCTCAATATTCTGCTTGGCAAAAAATGTACCGTATACATATGCAAAGCTGCCTAAAATCAAAGGAAAATAGGTATCTAACATACCCCAGTTCTTATACTGCATAAATAAAGGAATCATTCTGGATTCAAAAGGGATCATCATAACCGCCAGCATAAATATAAACCAGAACTTTTTCAGTACAAAATCCCCTTTTGCAAAGGCATAGCCGCACATTAGGGCAAAAAAGACGGACAGAGCCGTATTGGTAACAGTCACAAATATAGTATTCACATACAGTCTGGCAAGGGGAATTGCCGTAAAAGCATATTCATAGTTAAACCAGGTGAATTTTTTCGGAGTTAAGGAAAAATCCGGCAGGGTGGTCAGGGCTGTACGGTCAAAAGAAAGAACCAGACACCAGTACAGCGGAATCAATACAATGACCAGCAGAACAAATAATATAATACAGATCATTAGTTTTCTTAGTTTTTTAGTTTTCATTTCCCTGCTCCTATTCTTTATTTTTCTTGAAGAAACCAGTCATTTTTAAATTACCTAAAGTAATCGCCAGCGTAACAATAAATAGAATCATAGCACCGGCTGATGCAATACCGTATTGTGGAGTTTCAAAACTAAACTGGTATATGTACATTAATATGGTCTGAAGGGTTCCGCCCGGACGTCCGGCAGAGGTATTTCCGCCAAGTATAAACAAATCTGTAAAACGTGCCAGTCCGCCGATTATATTTGTTATAAAAAGGAAGGCAAAGCAGGAAACCATCTGTGGAATCGTGATGCGGAGCCAGCTCTGGAAGCCGGTAGCTCCATCCACTTCTGCCGCTTCATAGATCTCCGACGGGATGGACTGAAGACTGGCCAGATTGATCAGCATGGAATATCCCAAATGACTCCATACTCCTAAAATAGTAGCACCAAACTTACCATAGCTTGCGTTGGTAAGCCATCCGATGTTTACCTCCTGTCCGGTAATAAAGGAAAGGAAATTATTTAACAGACCGTCATTGGCCTTTAATACGATCTGAAAAACCAGGATAACGCTGACACCGGTTATAATATTGGGGAAATAATACCCAACACGGAAAAAACTCTGGATTTTTCCACGCCCAAGACCGTTAATCAGAGAAGCCAGTATAAAGCCGACGGGAATGGATACCAGGCCCATTAAAGCCAAAATAACCGTATTATAAACAGACCTTAAAAAAGAGGAATTATTTAATATTAATTTATAGTTTTTAATTCCTGTAAATTTCTCACCGAATCCAACGACTGATACATCATAAAAGCTGTATTTAATGGTAGTTAACATAGGAATATAAGTGAGTACAAGCAATATCAGAATACTTACTATAATAAATGAGTACCACACCATCTGCCGCTTCACATTATTCCAAGCTAGTTTATTCTTTTTCATAGGCTCTCCTTCATAATTTTCACCAAATGACAGTATCCAAAAGCTGATTTCGGATACTGTCATTTTTAAAATATTTCGTTATTACATAAATTTATTGAACGGAACTCATATAATCATTTAAATTTTTCTGTACAAATTTTACGGCGTCCTCTGCAGAAGAATTGCCTACAAACATTTCATTCATTACGGAAGTGATATCATTTGCAAAGGTACCAAAATTACCGCTGTCATAGCATTCATTGGTTGAAGCACTGAATTCCAGAGGCTGCTGCTGCAATATGGTTTCGATTGCACTGTAATATTCTGTCTTTACTGATTCTTTCAATTTCGGCAGTGCGGTTAAATTATTCGGAATGGTATTACAGTCAACCAGCCACTGCTGAATCTCTTCATCTGTAACCATGAATTTAATAAATTCCCAGGCTAAATCTTTTTCCTTACTGGTGTTGCAGATTGCCATGTTCCAGTCACCCATATGACTTGAGGTACTGCCTGCATTTTCACCGCTCTGGATTGCCGGCAGCGGTACAAACATAAAGCGGTCTACAAGTCCGGCTGCAACTATTTTATTGTAGTCATCAATAGGGCCTTCCGTAATACGCATTGCAAGGTTGTTTTCAGCCGTATTGGCAACAGCGGTATCAAGTCCTTCCAGATAATCGGGGCTGGAAAATGCATATAAAGAATTGAGATAATTTAAAACCTGTTTGGTAGCATCTGTGGTAAAATCACCTTTTGTTTCTTTTAAAGTTTTGCCAAACTGGAACACCGGTGCATTAAAACCGCGGGAAGCCCAGATATAATTTTTGTTGGCACTGGCGGCATTAATCATACTGATACCGTAGGTCTTATTGCCGGTCTTGGGATCAGTGCCGGTGGTCTTTTCTGCTAAAGTTTTTATATCATCAAAGGTCCAGGATGCTTCCGGAACGGCAACTCCGTAATTATCAAAGATCTGTTTGTCCACCACTACAACCAGCGGATTTGCTGTTACGGTTAAACCGTAAGGTATGTATTTTGAAAAATCACCGCCATTATCCTCTGTCCTTCTCATGGCTAACATACTAAATATTCCATCCAGTTCAGGATTCTTATCCAGATATGCTCCAATCGGTTCCGCAATGGCAGTAATGGATGATCCATGAAGTAATACGTCTACATCACCGGAGAGAGCTGATGTTTGAAGAACTGCTTTCCAGTTATCCCAGGGACTTGTTTCAATTTCCAGTTTTACATTCGGATATAATTCATTCCATCTCTTAACTACAACATCATATCCAGGTAACTGAATACCTGTAACCAGGTCTGTTGTTCCGGTTTCTCCTACTGTTGTGAAAAGCCCCGGACCGGCAATTTTTAATGTTGCACTGACGTCACTTACCACATCGCTTCCGGTTTCTGCTGCTGTCTCACCGGCTGCTCCTGTCTCTTTTGCAGCTTCCGCTTCCGTACCGGTATTCTTTTTTACCCCATCCGTTCCGGTACTTGAATCACCCTTTGAAGAGCATGCTGTCAGTGAAAATACCATAACCAGACATAAAATGAATGACATAATTTTTTTCGTTTTCATTAAGAAACCTCCTCGTTAAATTGACTTAATTGCGTATATAACTTAATTTCATTTATATAAGTAACTGTCAATGTGTCCGTAAGTTTTTATAACCGCCTTCGTTAATTTTTTAACCAACATATACTTTATTACTCTTTCGGTTACTATTCTCACCTTCTCCTTTCCCAGCATATTCACATTAACAATTTCTTTTCGTAATTTAAAGTAACCATCCGGTTTACCGGTACATGTAATCTCCGGCTATAAAAACCGGTTACTCAAAGTGATGTTTCATGGTTTCATCTGCCAGAACCGTATCCTTATCTTCGATTGCCTGTATCAGGATTCTGTGCTCCGATAAGGTATTGTCTGTAATCCTTCCTGTATATGACGTTATTCCGCCTTTTAAACTGACCACCTCGATATATTCTCCGATTAATGGATTCCCGCTTGCCCTGACGATAATATTATGAAAATTTTTATCCAGTTTGGAAAACGCTTTCCATTCATCGGAATTAAATTCTATCATTCCAGCCTTACTCTTCCATAGTTCTTCCAATTTTGTCTGAATCTCATGCAAAACTGTTAAATCTACATAAGTAATATGCTTGATTGCTTTATCCAAAGCAACTCTTTCCAATGCCCCAAGTATCTCAAAACAGTAGCTGCGCTCAATGTCATTCCCCGCAACCACGACCCCAAACCCTTGTATTCTCTCTAGAAGCCCCTCTTCTATGAGGACATTAAACGCTTTCCTTATAGGTGTTCTGCTGACCTCCATTAATTTGCACAATTCTGTTTCAATTAATTTCTGATTAGCCCGAAAGGTTCCATCCCGGATTCCATCTCTTAACTTATCCGCTACCATATCAGTAATTGAAATATGTACAATCGGCTGATTTGATTCCATACCTGCTTTATCACCTCATTTGTATTAGTCGATAAACATAAATTCTATTTTATGTTTATTGTATGCAATCTTTCAACTTTTTCCCAGTATTTAGTTGTTTTTTTGCCTGTAATCAAGTATCTTGTATACATTCTATCATGGCATATTATTTTTGTATATAACTATTGTTCCTATATTACAATTATTTTTTTGTGCAATTTGTACAAGTTTTAGTGTTTTGAACCTCGAATAGAATCCTTCTGATGCAATAAAAAAAGTCCACCTCATTGGGTAGACCGTTTTTTGTATACAATAAACCTATTTTTTATATTTTATTAATTTGCGAGTTGTATGCAATAATCTTATCGCGAAGGGATTTCGTACTTTTCTGAAAATGAATGTCCATATATTTTTTCACTATTTCAGGTTCGTGCTGTTCCAATGCATTAATAATATCATCGTGTTCTTTACAGCTGTATGGAATACGACCTTTTTGAAAGGGTACAAAGTTAAGTACCATACGGGTCTTTCTATGTAGAATAGCCAGCTGTTCCTCTAAAATAGGGTTATGGGACAGTTTAGCAATATATATATGAAACTCAATGTCATACTTATCCGCATCTTCCGGATTTTCCTGTGCGCAGGCACGCATTTTGTTATTGATTTCTTTTAATTCCACAAGCTGTTCTTCTGTAATATGACTTGCCGCGCTGTATGCGGATAACTGTTCTAATACTCCCCTTACTTCATAAAGCTGAACAACATCATTGATACCAATAGAAGTTACAACGACCCCAACCCTTGGATTATGTACAACTAAGCCTTCCGACTGCAAAATACGAAAGGCTTCCCTAACCGGTGTCCGGCTGACATTTAGCTGATTGCTGAGTTCAACTTCACGGATTTTATCTCCGGATTTTAAGGTTCTGTTCATAATATCGTCCCGTATCTTCTGCGCTACCATTTCTGCTATAGATTCCTGTACTACCCTCATCGTATTCTTTGTCATTTTTAACATCTCCTGACTGTATTTTGTGTTAATAATAACATATAAAAATTAGAATCACAAATACATTTTAATAGTGGACGTAGGGGACCAGATACGGTATATTCCTGAACACTTTCTTCCTGTCTGACCCCAAAAAGCAGAAATACAATCCGGAATCAGTGGTTATAATTTCCTGGTAGTCTGTCTTATAACAAGATTAGTCGGTATCCGGGTAACACCCGTTTCATATGTATCATCTCCGGCAACCAGACTGCTTAAAATTCTGGCGGCTTCTCTTCCAATGCTGCTGCGGTCCTGGTGAATGGTAGTTATGGACGGAGATACATATTCGCACAGCGGCAGATCATCAAAACCTACTAAAGAGATATCCTCCGGTATACGAAAGCCCTGACTGTTCAGTACTGTGACTGCTGCTGCCACATATTCATCATAGGCTGCATAGATTGCTGTGGGCATATCATCCCAGCACTGGCTTAACAGCTGTCTTACCGCCTGTTCTCCGGACTCCCTGGTGTATTTTCCGGCTTCCACAAAATAAGATTGTTTAAGTTCCAATCCCTTTTTACCCATGAATTCAACATAGGCTTCATACCGTTCCCTGGCTGCTATACTTTCCTTTAAATCAGAAGCAATATGAGCTATTTTTCTGTGTCCTAACAGATACAGGTGCTCCAATGCCTGTAAGGTTCCCATCCGGTTATCCGATATAACGGTGCAGGTCTTTGGATATATGGTTTCTACCGAAACCCTTGGCAGATCTGAATCCAGAACACATTGTACAGCCTCATTAAACTTAATACTGCCTGCCAGCATTACACCATCAACACCTCTTGAATTACATTTATCCAGTAAAGACATTTTGGAGGTGCCAACGGAATTATTTAAAAATATGGTATCATATCCGAACTGGCCTATGGCAACCTGAAAACTTTCCAGTATTCTGTTAAAATGAGGGTGGACAATACCCAGTCCTTTTTCGTCCGAGTATAAAACCCCGATAAGCCAGGATCTTTGAGTAGCCAGTGTCCTGGCATAATGGCTGGGTGTATATCCGGTTACCTCTATTGCCTGCTTTATGACTCGTTTTGCTTTGTCACTCACTCCATAATAATTATTTAATACCTTTGATACTGTTGAAATGGAATAACCCGTCATTTCCGATATATCGTAGATTGTCAGCATATTCTCCCCCATATTAATCGATATTTGAAAAACAAATTACTGTAAAGCTGTTTTGCTGCTGCGGTTAGAGAACTGTATTCTTTCACCAGAAAAAATCCGATAAATGTAAAATTCAGAAAGCGCTTTTTATAATTAATCTTATTATATTTGTTTTATCGTATTTCGTCAAATTATTTCTAAGGAGTAAACACGTCTGCCATTTATTATAGCAAAAACAAATCAGACTGGTCAATTGCTATCTGTTCCATGTTAAATTCTGTTAAACCACAGTTATCCTTTCTCATCCAAAACAGCAGCAAACGTTCTTTATAATAGCTTAAGATGCGATGAAGTACGATTCTCCTAATCATAATGGAAAAGGGGAATCGTACTTCATCTGTTGTATGTTATACTGGTTTATCTTAGTAGCTACATTTTTTTTACTTACAACTTTTCTACTTAATAATTACATTCTTTTTTACGGCATTTCTGCTTACATATTTTTAACTTATTACTTTTTGACATATTACTTTTATAATCATTAGCTTTTACTTACCAGCTTTACCTTTCTAGCTTTTACTTACCAGCTTTTATTTACCAGCTTTACCTTACTACTTTATTACTTGCAGCTTTTCTGCATAATTTTCCAGCATAATCTTCTTACAATCCTGCATTCCCGTCATAAGTAAGAATCGCTTTATACAAATCCGGTCTGCGGTCACGGAAGATTCCCCATTCGGTGCGCTGATATGCAATTGCGTCCAAATCAAATTCAGCGATTAATATAGTTTCTTCGGTTCGTCCAGCCTCTGCTATTTTTTCCCCTACACCATTGGTAATGAAGGAGGAGCCGTAAAATTTAATCTCGGAGTCACCGATTTTCTCACTGCCAACCCGGTTCGAAGCAACGACCGGCATTAGATTGCAGGCAGCATGTCCGATCATACAGCGCTGCCAGTGATCCCTGGAATCAACCTCCGGACTTTCCGGTTCGGAACCGATCGCGGTGGGATAGAATAATATCTCTGCCCCCATAAGCGCCATGCATCTGGCTGCTTCGGGAAACCACTGATCCCAGCAGATGCCTACGCCAATCTTTCCATACCGGGTATTCCATACTTTAAAGCCGGTATCACCGGGATTAAAATAATACTTTTCCTCATAGCCCGGGCCGTCAGGAATATGACTCTTTCGGTATACCCCCAGCACTTCCCCGTCCGCGTCAATTACTGCTAACGCATTATATCTGGCATTATTTAACTTCTCATAGAAACTGATGGGCAGAACCACGCCAAGTTCCTTTGCCACCTTTTTAAAATGGCGAACTGCACGGTTTTCGGAAACCTCTGTGGCATAATTATAATATTCCGGCTTTTCCTTCTGGCAGAAATATAGAGTTTCAAACAGTTCCTGTATCAGTATTATCTGTGCCCCTTGTGCGGCAGCTTTGCGAACCATAGCCTCCGCTTTATTAATATTATCTTCTATATTATCGGTACAGCTCATCTGAGTCGCTGCAACTTTGACTATTCTCAATGTAAAATCCTCCTGTTTTTAAATAAATATGACCGCCCGGCAGACCTCTGATGCAAACCGATGATTACCGGATACCAGCTGGCATTTGCTGGGTAATACAATGGATATTGCCCCCTTCTTTAATAAGAGGCATTCCGTCTACCGTTACTATTTTGCGGTCAGGAAATACTTCTTTTAGTATATCGGCTGCCTGTTTATCTGTTTCTGATGCATCGCTTCCAAAAACCGGAAGAATAAGGCCTTTATTGACAAGATAAAAATTCAGATAACTTAATGTCAGCCTTACATCCTTATAAAACCGCACCGGCGGCTGGGGTATCTCCGTTACGGTAAGTTTCCTGCCTTTAGCATCTTCCGCATTTTTTAATATATATAGATTGTCCTTTGTTATTTCGTAATTAGGGTCGTTCTTATCCTGACAGGTTTGAAGCAGGACAGAACCGGGTTTTGCAAAACATGCAATATTATCCACATGTCCATCTGTTTCATCTCCATATAGTCCCATATCCAGCCAGATAATTTTACTTACACAAAGTGCGGCTTTCACTTCTTTTTCAATCTCTTGCCGGGTCAATTCCGGGTTTCGGTTGGGATTTAAGAGGCATTGTTTTGTAGTCAGTAAGGTACCCTCGCCGTCAACATGAATAGAGCCTCCCTCCAGAACAATGGGTACCTCCAGGGAGGATATATTATAATGCTTTAAAACCTCACCGGCAACTTTATCATCCAGATCGTAAGGTGTATATTTTTCCCCCCAGGCATTAAATTTCCAGTTGATCCCTTTTCTTTCTCCTTGTCTGTTTTTAAGGAAGGTCGGCCCGTTATCTCTGCACCAGGCATCGTTATGGGGTATTTCAATTATTTCCGCATAGTTGCCGCATAGACTTTCCGCATTGCTCCTATCAATTTTATTCACAATCAGGGTTACCGTTTCAAATTCGGATATTGCCTTTGCAACTGCTGCATATCCTTTACAAACTTCCTCATAATTATCAGGCCAAACTAAGGATTCCCTCACCGGCCATTCTATAAAAGTCCTTTCATGTTCTTCCCATTCACCGGGCATGAAAAATCCGTTATCTTCTATCATCCTTACCTCCGTATAATGTCAAATCTTCTCGACTCATTTATTATAACCGCATCCGCTGCTTATGACAATATACTGCTTATAAAATACTCTGTTTGTGAAATAAACTGCTTAAGATATATACTACTTTTGAATTAAGCTGCTTTTGAATTTAACGCTATCGAATTAAGCTCTTTTGATATAAACTGCTTTTACTTTAAACTGCTTTTTCTTTAAACTGCTTTTTCTTTAAACTACTTTTACTTTTTCTTATCCAAAATAATTTCCTGTCCATAAGCTGCCTGGGAAAAGATTCTTTCTGCTTCTTCAAGCGGCACACCTTTAAACATCATCTTCCCAGGATCGGTTTCCCCATAACCACTCTTATATAAAGAATAAAGATAATGTACTCCCTGAGGCAGAAATCCCAGAACCCTTGCACCGATGGTATCCGCAGCCAGCGCATCGGTAGAAGCAATTATCATTCCTTTCGTATCAACAGCTTTTCCATTGGAGGGGCCGGTACCAATCATGACTTTATCAGCACTGATGACCGCAAGATCAATTGGTATCTTTTTTGCCATGGCAGCAATAAAGCCATGTAAATCATCATGTATTCCAAGGTTTTTTTTCGGAAAACCATGAATTTCCGCCGGCGGCCATCCCAGTGCAATATTTTTAATAGTGGCTGTTACTGTCGCCTCTTCATGCTGCTTTAACTGACAGAAACTGATTAAGACATCCATCTTTTCGATCAGAGTGTTGATCTTCGTTGCAGGAACAATATCGTGTTCCAAAGTGATTTCTGTGAAAGGACCGTGATTCAGGTCGATAAACTGTACGTTTTGATCTGATATGATTTTGTCATAACCGGTTTGCTTGAAAATGTTAACGGTTTCTTCGCCTCCCGAACCGGCGGCAATTATTATCTCTTTTGGACGGTATCTTTTGATATATTCAATTAAGGTCTTTAGGGTATGAGGTCCAACTACCGCACCGCTCTGGGGCGGTTTGACATTAACCCAGTTAGGTGTAATTACCACGGTATGTTCTTCTTTAATTATTTCATTAATCGGTAATAAATCCAGCGCTTCTATCAGAGCATCCTGCTCCGCGTCCTTTCTGGTTATACTGACATGGGCTTCTTTTACTTTTCTCTCTCTCATTACTGCTCCTGTTAACTGTTTTTGGGGTTTTACCCGTAAATTTTCTATATTACTTTTCTGTTTATTTATTACCAATAATAAAATAAAAAATTCCCTGCGTTCAAAGGGAATTTTTTATGTATAACTATTTGGATTTCTTGTTAGATCCTGAGGAAGAAGAGGCTGATGACTGCGATGCAGATTTGTCAGCTCCCTGTTTCTTCTTCGGTGCCTTTTTTGGATTCTTGTCTCCCATATCCTTCACCACCTTTATTTATATTTAGTGATTTAAAAATATTGTATCGCGTAAACGGACTAATGTCAAACTTATTTTCCCATATTGTCCCAATATTTTACTGATGTTTCTCACCAAATTAAGACAGCTTATGGAAAGCTTGAAATGATATGTGATATTTATTAAAAAACATGCTGTTATCCAGTCCTCAGCATGATATAATATATAATCATTTAAATATAATTGAAAATGATTTTAATCTGTTCCCTTCTATTACGTCAAAATTCCAAAACAAATTTACCGCAGATACCACCAAAATAATATTAAAGGAGATAAAGTATATGGAGAAAACAGCATTATTAGTAATCGATGTTCAGAATGCATTGGTTAACGAGCATCCCTTTCAGGAGGAAATATTAATTGATTCTCTGATAAAGTTAATATCTGCCTGCCGCAGTAAAGACATTGAAGTAATTTATGTCCAGCATAATGATGACAATGACGAAACTCTGGCAAGAGGATCGGAAGGCTGGCAGATTTATAACAGAATAAAGCCGCTGGAGACTGAGGCAGTATTTCATAAAAACTATAACAGTGCTTTCAAAAACACCGGTTTGAGAGATTACTTAATCCGTAAGGGATATACTAACCTGATCCTGTCCGGGATGCAGACTGAATACTGTATGGATACCTCCTGCAAAGTAGCTTTTGAGTATGGTTATAACTTAATCATTCCAGAAGATGCCGTATCTACCTTTGACCAGGAAAGTATCACCGGTGAAGAGCTTTGCCGTTTTTACCTGTACCGGATATGGAATAAACGCTTTGCAGCAGTAAAAAGCACGAAGGATATCATAAACTCTCTTTGATGTCCAGTATGATGATTCCTTTATTCAAATCCGTAAATTACACCTATACTTAATTGCTTATTTTTCATTGTATAAGTTAAAACTATAATAAAAGCTAATAAATATAATAAAACTTTAAGTCAAGAAATAATAAAAGTTAAAAAATATAATAACCCTGGACAAATATACAAAGGCAATTGTCCAGGGTTATTAACCGGTATTTTATTCTTACTTTCATTTCATATAACACTATTAATTTTTAATTATTAAAAGCATATCTCCACCCGTACTGGAATCCGCAGCAAATGTCTTTTGGCAGCTTCAGGGCTGTTATCTGCTGTTAACCTCAGGTCTGTAAACCCAAAATTTCCGCAAGGCTTCTTATTCACCTTTTAAGAAACGTATACTTCTGGCCACATCACTGATGCCGTCCGGTGTAGGCCTGTCATTTTCAACAATAAGCCACTCGGTACCAATTTCCTCGGAAGCTGCTCTGATACCCTTAATATTGTTAAAGCCTTCACCAATGGCACAGGGATGGCCTTCAAAATTTCCGTCCTTTAAATGAATCAAAGAGATATTAGAAACATGGTTTTTGATAAAGTGACAAGGTTCAACCCCTGCATTAAATACCCAGTAGGTATCCAGTTCCAGATTGCAGCTTTCTGCAATTGAAACAAGAGGCAGGCTGCCGTCTTCTAATGGTACGAACTCATTGGAATGATTGTGATATAACAGTTCCATTCCGTTTTCCTTCACGATTGGTGCCGCATTACCCATAACCCGAACCACATGGTCAACTTCTTCTTTTGAAGTGGTAGGTGCATAAGCACAGATGATATATTTGCAGCCTAAAGTCTTATTGTACGCGATAACTTCCTCCAGCTTAAATTCCAAATCATTTAAGCCCTGATGGCTGGAAATTGCAACCAGTCCGGTTTCTGCTATGAACTGCTTTAATTCTTCCGCTTCCATTCCTGCATAACCCGCAAATTCTACCCCTTCATAGCCAAGCTCTTTTACTTTTTTGATATTAGCCTTAAATTCTTCGGCATTCTGATAGGAATCCCTGATGGTATATAACTGTAATCCGATTTTCATAATTACCTCTCCTTTTATCCCTTATTACGGATCAATGATCCGCTATTGGTTCCATAATATTATCCCAACACACGTAAAACTATTAAGGTTCATGCCCGGCCTTAGTTAAAATAAACCGGCTGTCCTGTTTTGGCAGATTCATAAATTGCATCCAGAATTCTGGTTACAGCGGCTGCCTGCTCCGGTAAAACCGTCAGCTCACCTTTGCCTAAAATTGCATTGGCAAATATCGTTTGCTCAATTACCTGAGGTGAGATCTCCTTACCTTCAAAGAAAGCAACTCCGCCGGCTTCCAGATCAGGTTTTGTTATATACTGTTTGTCATGTTTTACTCCGTTGATGCGAAGACCATCCTGCATATCCGCTCCGGCTTTGGTACCGCACAATACTGTCTTGGCTTCCAATACATCCAGGGTGTTAAGAGCCCAGCTGGCTTCCAGGGTTATGGTTGCACCGTTTTCCATTACAACAAAACCAAATGCACTGTCTTCAACGCTGAATTCCTCCGGATTCCAGGTACCAAAGGCATTACCCTGATCCGTATCCTGGTTTAATTTGTGATATGTAGTTCCAACCGCATATTTCGGTTTATAATTATCCATAGTCCATAAGGTCAGATCCAGTGCATGGGTTCCGATATCAATTAACGGACCGCCGCCCTGTTCATATTCATTTAAGAATACACCCCAGGTAGGAACCGCACGTCTGCGGATTGCTTTGGCTTTGGCATAATAGATCTCACCTAATACGCCGGCTTCGCATTCCTGTTTTAAATACTGGCTGTCGTTACGGTAGCGGTTCTGATAGCCGATGGTAAGTAACTTGCCGGACTCTTTGGCAGCTTCCACCATAGTACAGGCTTCGGCATAATTTAATGCCATGGGTTTTTCACACATAACATGTCTGCCTGCTTTAAGAGCCGCAACGGTAATTAATGCATGGGAACGGTTTGGCGTACATATATAAACTGCATCCAGATCTTCTTTAATTAATTCCCTGAAATCAGTAAAAACCTTGGCACCTTCTACACCGAATTCTTCCGAAGCCTTTACAGCCTTTTCTTCAATTATGTCACAAAATGCTACCATATCGGCATATCCGGCGCTCTTTATTGCGGGCATGTGCTTGCCATTTGCAATACCGCCGCATCCGATAATACCTACCTTTAATTTATCCATTATTTTGCCTCCATACTTTTTCGATTGTAATTTACCGATAATATGATTATAATAATTTTAAGAAAATCTGTCATGCCACTTAGTGGTATCCTTGTGTCAAAAAATGCTATGTATTGGAGGTCTTATGAAAAACAATTTTTCTTATGAATATGTCCGTGACAATATCAATCAGATCGTATGCTGGAAGGTGGATAATAATCATTACTGGCCTCATTTTCACAGCAGCATTGAAATAATATATGTTACGGCCGGAGAACTTAAAATCACTCTGAACGGGCAGGTTTATTTAGTACGTCAGAACAATTTTCTGATTATACCAAGTTATTTTATACATAGTTATGCCACAGATCATTTTTCAACTGCTTATATACTGATTATCCCCCTGGAATCCATCCCCTCTTATAAAAATACTTTTTCCAAGAAAACCTTTGCATCCCATCTGGTAGAAAATACCCCCTGTGAAGAGGATTTAAAATACTGCCTGGATTCCTTATGCAATATTACCAATGATATAAGACAGGATTCCTTATGTAATATTGCCAATATTGTAAACCCTGCCGCCTTGGAAACCGTATTAAAGGGCTATGTATACGTATTCCTGGGTTTATTAATCAATCATGTCGGCCTGGTGGATATCACTGATACCAAAATGATTTCACTGGCGCAGGAAATCCTGATTTACCTTCAGGAAAACTATCTCCTGCCCCTGAAGCTGGAAGAAATCTCGGAGCATTTCGGCTATAGCCGAAGCCGCTTTTCCCACATATTCAACGAATTCTTTGACTGCAAATTAGTAGAGTATATAAACGGCCTTCGGTGTCGCCACGCACTGGAGCTCCTTCGGGAGAAAACTACCACCATTACCGATATTGCATTGGCCTCAGGCTTTGACAGTACCCGCACCTTTTACCGTGCCTTTCAGAAGTGTTTTGGATGTACTCCGAATGAATCATTAATGATATAATTCCGTGTATAAATTTAAACATTGCCAGTATAGGAAACAATCAATATACAGTCGGTAAAACCGTTTCTTTACCGATATTTACAGTCAATTAAACCGTTTACTTTACCGATATTTGATGTAAATTTTACCCTCCTTTAAACCGCATATGATCTAGATAAGGTACAATACCCCTGAAGAGATCAATTGAACATTAAAGGAGGCATTTTTATGTACTTTTTTACTCATCTTTTCATATCCAGAAAGCTATACAAACATTTTCTGAGTGAAATATCCCTGGATAAAAGAGCTTTTGCCTACGGTAATATAAAACCAGACATTTCAAAAGACAACCTCCATAATAATACACATACGCTGGAAAACTATTTATTTTATGTTAACGAGAGAGCAAAACAGATAATTGAAAAGGATACCATAACTGACTTATCCTCCCACTTAGGAGAGATCTGCCACTATGTTTGTGATTTCTTCTGCTACTACCATCTAAACGACGAGATATACAACAGAATGTTCCATCATTTTCTCTACGAACTGCGCCTGCATTATGTAACCTATGCGATATATTACAGCCATAAACTAAAGATCTCTTCTACCCTGAAAGAACCAAGAAAAAACATTTCTTCCATCATTCTGGAAATGCGCAGGGAGTACCTGTCACAACCGGAAAGTTATAAAAGAGATATTGATTATGCCCTGCAAACGGCTATCTGGACCTGTGAATCAATTCTGTATTACATGAAATACCCTTTAGTAATCAAGGAACCGGAACTTGCAATCCAGACTTTATTAGTATCCAGAGTGCGTGAAAACTAAGACTGTTTTAATAGGACACCCTTTTGAAACCTGATTGCAGTACCGATTCCGGTTAGGCTCAGGACGATTATCATATAAAATACCTGGCGGTAGCCATGAAAGATATCTTTAAAAAAACCGGACAGCAAGACTCCGGCTATGGCTCCTATACCATAGGCTGTGAATACGGTACCGTAATTCTTACTGTAATGCACTACCCCATATAGTGACATAGTCGCTGCCGGCGCAATTGCCAGCCAGCCACCAAGGTTCAGCCAGAAAAGGCTGAAAGCGGTTATATAGCCGAGCAGATTACCGTCTTTGTTAACCAGCATAATAACTGCACCCAGGTTTATTAATACATAAGATAAAATCATAGCAGTTCTGTGGGAGTACCTATCCGACAACCATCCAAACAGCAGTCTTCCCATTCCGTTAAACACCGCAAAAAGCGACATCAGTACGGCTGTTTTTGACGCAGGAAGATGAATCAGTTCCTGGCCTACATTGTTTGTAATTCCTACCATCATAAGTCCAATCATAGTTCCGGTCATAAACATAATATATAACCTTTTAAAACTGCCCGTTTTTACCATGGAGCTTGTATCCAGATCGGTACCTAACCCCTTACCTTCTGTTGAAGCTTTTAAAACCCTGCTTTCCTCCTCTGTGGGATAGCGAAAAAAAAGCGCCAGCAGGACTATGGTAATACCAAAAATCACTCCCAGGATCTGAAAGGTTTTTAATACACCGAAATTATAACTTAAATATCTGGCAAAAGGAGCCGTAATAAAAGGGGATGCGCCAAATCCGGCAAGAATCATACCGGTGATTAAACCTCTTTTCTCTGGAAACCATTTAGCCGCCATATTCATGGGAACCCCATATACAATACCGACACCGCACCCGATCACACTTCCGTAAAATAAAGTAAGTGAGAGTATATTATTAGCAGTACCTGCCAAGATCCACCCGGCAGCCACAAGGATTCCTCCTATTACAATAATTGCTTTCGGACTGTATCTTTCTCCTATTCTACCCGTTATGAATACGAACAGAGAATAAAATAACAGAGAGATCATATAGGGCAAGCCACTTAAGGCAGTACCGATTCCATACAGGCTTTCAATATCCGTCCTAAAAATACTCCAAGAATAAACGGTGCCCAAACACGCCATTATTACAATACTAAAAACAGTATAATATATTCTGCGGCAGCATATTGGTTTTACCTGGGACCTTACCGTGGTCTCTTCCTGTCTGTTTAATGCAGCTGTGTTCTGCTTCATCCTGTCACCCTCCTGTAATGTACTATCGTAAATCTGATTTCATATAATACATACACAAAAAAACACACGATATCACAATTTCGGTTCATTTTTATCATAACTTTCATAAAAACATCACCGGATTACATATGGTATATAGTAAGAACAACAGCGGCAAAGGGAAACTCAGCCCAATTCGGGATACACCGCCTGAGCCAGGAGCCAGAATGAAAACATTGCTTAAACAGATCAGATATCATGGGACTATTGTTTGTATCGGCATCTATCTCACGGTTTGTTTTATATTCGGATATATTTACTGCTACATTGCCAACGAGACCAACGGTCAGGCTTTTGTGTTTCAGGAAGATATCCTGCTGCAAACGAAAAATACCGAATTTCAGAAGGAAATGGAGCTTCATATTAACTACAACATTACCCGTGAGTTGTTTGTAAACTATGATAAAAGCTTTATACTAATGAAACTGAACCGGAATGACAGCCCTTTTATCACCTTTAACCTTACTTCAACCGGCATTAAGCCCATCGGTGCCAGCTGGGCTAATTATTATATCGCCAAGTGGAAGTCTCTGGGCTACAATTACTGCAGTGCCAAAATTCTGGAAAGACATCAAAATGTACTTAACAATACAAGCTATACGAAAATCCTCTTCCGGATTTGTAATATCCCTCCGGATATTATAATTAACAGGTCCGCCAGCGAACCAGCCTATCTCTCTGAAGTTTATTCCGGTGCAATCAAAAAGCAACAGGAGTTTTACGTATGGATTGACGAATCCGAATTTGGTGAATTAAGCGAAGAATGGAGGTTTACCGGTAATGATAGTAAATTTGCCTCCCTGGATTATGCGAAATATTTCCTATCTAATTCCAGTAATTATTTTGATAATGCCATCGATATCATTTATAAATATGAGACACAAAGTTATTTAAAATATCCTCTGCTGGATTTTCTGTATTTCAGCGCTGTAACGATTACAACTCTGGGATATGGTGATATTCTTCCCAACTCCTCTATGGTTAGAGGTCTGGTAATGATGGAATCCATTTTGGGAGCCATAATGCTGGCTATCTCCATATCTTTTTTATATGACAGAATCAAAACCCGCAGCTAATACATTATCAGGCACGGTATTTTAAGCGTCCGCCAAGACAGCCTCCGGCACTGATATGCTGGCATAATAGTTACAGCCGCAATATATCTAATACAATTCGAGTGTTAAAAGGCAAAAGATAAGGGAAGCCCTGCCCGGACTTCCCTTATCTTAAAACTGTTAACACATATCATTCTTCTCATTCCTTGGCCTATCCGGGTTGCAATCCGGTCTCTCCGTATTTGCTGATTGAGCCAGTTTAAGCAGATAATAGCATTCCTCTCTTGCCATATGATCTGCCATCAGCGGCAGCAATGTTCCCAGCAGCCTGCCGTTCAGGCGCATGGTATGTATGGATTCCAGTAATTCTTTAAAAGGAACCATGGTTCTCTCTGCTTGTTCATTTAATCTCTCCAAAGCAGGAAAGTTATCCAGCCCAGTCCGCAGATAGCCTTCTGCCTGTAAGGATTTCATAAATAAATCGGCAAACTCTTTTTCAAAGCAGTTACTCTCATTGATCAGATCTTTTTCAACCTCATCCAGGGTAGCGGCTATACTGGCAGCATGGCCGACAGCATCATTTAACCAAAGCAGATGATAGTGGATCGGATGATATACCGGATTCTGCCCTTCCGACAGGGAGGCAAGAACAAGCAGATACTCTTCCAGTTCATTTATCATATGGTTAAAAAAAGTAGTCGTCAAGTGTACCTTAATATCGGATGTTAAAGTCAGTGACATAAGGTCCAGCTTAAATTTTCTGAAATCATAGGTATACTCAAAAGCCTGCCGGGTTATTTGAGCCAGTTCTGTCTGTGCGAGCTGCTGTCTTGCTTTATCCAGCAATTCGTCAAACAGTTCCATATATTGTTTTGCCTGTTTTATGGCATCCGTTTCATCCGGTGCCAGGGAATAAAATATGAATCTTGCATGATCCCCCATGATTTGAAGCCAGAAGCGGTGTTCAAATAACACTTCATTGGTAAACAGTATATTTCCCAAGGTATACCTCGCCATATTTTTTTATACTATTATATGCAGTATACTCCGGATATAAATTATATATTATTAATTGATGTATAAAAGTAATGTCCGGATTTTGAATTTAACGTAAAAACCGGAAAATGACAGCCCTAATACTTTACGAGAAGCGCTGGAAATGTTTATCCAGTTTGCGAGTTATAGCAACGAAGGAAGAGGATCATTTAAACCCTTTTCAATATGGATATGTTGGCTGTAGTAAGGTGAAACACGATTTTCTTTAATATTTTACAATAAATTTTAATACCGTTAAGTGAGAAGGTAAATTCGTGATTTTCTGAAAAACTTGATTTTGCAAGACTAAAATCACGCTTTACCAGTTTACGAGTTACTTAAATAGCGTTATAATGCACTTATAGGAGTCTGTTTCCATGAGTGCAAGCATGGTAAACAGGCATCTGGATTAGCGTGCAAGACTAAATTCCACATACCTTTTTTGTGCATGATTAAATTCGGCAGTGGATTCCGTCTTGTTTATAGGTTATTTTTTGAGTAATGAAGGTTTCAATGAAACTTCATCTGCCGGGATTTCCCGGAGTTTTAAAAGCTTGTGGAGCTTATTATTCAAAAGCAGCTGAGACAGCTTGAATGGAGTGCAACCGTTCAGGCTGTCTCTTGCTTCGCTGTTGATGTGATTCATCAGTTTAATGGCATCTGCCTGGGTGTAAGGATCCAGATTTGTACCTTTGGGAATCACATAACGGATGTATTCATGATTCTTTTCAATCATACCTTTTTGCCAGGAACTGTTAGGGTTGCAGTAAAAAATCTTTGTGCGGATTTCACCGTTTTTATCACATTCCAGACGAGCTGGAAACTGAAATTCGGTACCATTATCGGTGAGAATAACCGGAAACAATTCCTGAAAGGTTTCTATGCCAAGCTTTTCTGTCAGAAGATCAAATACTTCAATGACATGGTCCTGTGTCTTTTCTTCCAAAACAAAAATAAGCATCAGAGAGCAGTTCCTGAAAAAGATAGTCAGGAATGCCTGCTTGCTGTTATCCCGGCCCCCCTCAACTGTGTCCATCTCAACGATAGGAATCATTGGGTTTTCTTTCGTATATTTCTGAAAATCTTCATAAGTGCGGCCAATACGGAATTCTTTTGCCGCCAGACTGATTCTGGTTCCAGTTTTCCGTGGCTTACATTTATAGCGTACTTTTCGTCTTAAATCAATGTTCCTGGCAGTAAATACTCCCTGTTCGATGTAATTATAAAGGGTTCTGCGGCTACAAGGAATTTCATGTCCATGGAAGGCATAAATGTGAGCCAGCGATTGTCCCTGCTTTAACAAAGGAGAGATGAGTTCATCCAGAAGAGCGATATCTACCGCTTCCTGGTTGATACCGGAGCGGCAGGAAACAAGCAACTTCTGAGAGGACTGGTCCGCATTTTGAGCAATGTAAAAAGCTTTTTCTTTATTGCAGCGCTTGATTTTAGAGCATCCATTGCAGACATAGGGCGCTTTTCGTACGGAAGGACACATTGGTTGCCTGTATTCCGGGCACAGAAAAGAGCATTTTGAAACTCTGAGTTTGGCATCATAGCATGATTTGCATAATTTCACGCAATCTTTTTCCTCACAGAGAAATCGCATCGTACATTCTTTGAAAAGAGCACATTGCAAGGGCTGACCGGAAGAAACACTGGGTTGAAAAGTACGGTACTTTTTGACTTCCTTGGTAATAGTGCTGGGATGTTTCTCAATGTTTCTTGCAATAGCAGCAAAGGACAGGCCATCATTTAAGCCTTTCTCAATCTTGATTCTTTGTGTGGTGGAAAGGTGTTTCTGGTCATATGTTTTTTTATTGGACATAATCAAATCCTCCTTGTTCATTAGGAGGAATCCACTAACCACCTTTACCATAGCATATTTTGTGCAAGACTAAAATCATCAAACACGAATTTACCCTTGCAATCACGAATTTAACTATTCATTTTACACGATAAACACAAGAAAAGTATTGACTTGGTGTTAACTCCAGATGATATAAAGTTATTAGCAGTATAGTTAACACCTGAAATCCTATGGTGAAGCAGAAAAATCTATTACGAACAATATTAAATATCAAAAGGAGAATACTTATTTGAAAGCAAGATTATGGACTAGAAGTTATACGATTGCAGTAGTTGTGATTTTTGGTATCTACATGGTATCTGGTATCTTATTGTCCGTTATGGCGATTCATGCCAAGAATATCACAGGACTTGATACTTATGCCGGCTCGATGATCTCGACCTTTACATTAGGAGCACTGGCTGTACGGTTTCTGGCAGGCAGACTTATCGAACGCTTTAGCAGTAAAAAGGTAATATTGACTGGTTTAGTAATTCTTATTATGGGTTCAATCTGGCTGCTTCTTAGTGCAGAAATTACACAGATTTTAATAGCCAGGGTCCTTCAGGGAGTTGGATTTGGATTGTCCGCTACAGCGGCCAGTACCTTCGTAGCAATCATCTGCCATCCAACAAGATTATTAGAAGGTATCAGCTATATGGCTGTGGGACAATCGCTGACAGCCGTGTTAGGGCCATCCATTGGCTTTTGGATTATAGGTGCTGAATATGACAGGTTTCATACTTTATTCCTGGCAGCAATTATCGTTGCAATCATCACCCTGTTTATTATGTTTTTTGAGACAAATGAACATAACGGAAGTATTCATCTAAATATACAGGATACTTCAGATAAAATCAGATGGTCTTTGCTATGCCTGCCAATTTTGATACTTTTTATGAATTCACTTTCACAGAGTGCAATCACTTCCTTTCTGGCCTTGTTTGCCATAAGTTTAAATTTTGCCGGTGCAGGTTCCTTTTTTTCAATCAATGCAATTGGCATGATTTCATCCCGTTTTGTTATGAACCGTCTGGTAAAAAGATTTGGTGAATTTCCTATGATACTGATAAATACAATTATCTTTTCCTGCTGCGTTTTTCTGCTGACACAGGTTACAAGCCTTTATCAAATGCTGATCATAGCATTTCCGGCCGGATTTGCTATGGGATCGGTTGCACCGATTATTAATACATATTTGATACAAAACGTGCCCGGTAATAAAAAAGGAACGGCCAATGCATTATATTTCAGCGCACTGGATATCGGTTACGGAATCGGTTCTGTTATATGGGGTTTTGTTGCAATGACAATGGGATATGTTCAGGTGTTTTATCTGTCAGCAGTTTTACAGGTGGCAGCCATATTATTGACCGTATTTCATATGAGAATGTCGGCCAGGAGCAATTCAGGTATCGTATTGGAAACCAATAAACAATAATATTGCTGGGAGACGGGCGTTAGTGTGAAATATAGGGCATATCACACCCTGATTTATGCCATGGGAGCTAGTGTGGAAAAAAGGACATCTTACACTTCTTATTTGGGCAGAACCGCAAGCAAGGCTTACGGTAGGCATGTGCGTTAAGATGAAAAAATTTGCAAAACGGTTGGAGGAGTAAAACTTAGGAAAGCAAATTATTGATTAAGTGAAGAAATAAATTAATTATTCCTGCTCTTATTCGGATTTAATTATATGGCAAACGAGATGTAAAAGATAATCCAAGCCCAATTTTGCATTTAATCTCCACATTGAACTAATAAGTGAGAAAAACGGTTACACTCTAATAAAACAATATGTGCAGAATATATTCCAGAAAATGGGATGAAATTTTCGTGTGGACATGTTACAATTGGACTGTAAAAGGAGATTTAGAACAATGACAGAAAAAGAAAAAATGCTTGAAGGTTTACTCTACGATGCCAACTACAATGAAGGAATTATAAAAGAACGAGAAAAATCAAAAGATCTGTGCTATGACTACAATCAATTAAGACCTTCTGATTCCGTAAATCAAAAAGCAATTATATCGAAACTGCTTGGTAAAATAGGAGAGGGATTTTGTATCACAGCTCCGTTTTATTGTGATTATGGTTACAATATTGAGATCGGAAACAACTTCTATACGAATCACAACTGTGTCATTTTAGATGGTGCCAAAGTAACCTTTGGTAATAATGTTTTTATTGCTCCAAATTGCTGCTTTTCAACAGCTGGACATCCTATCGATTCAGAACAAAGAAATTTAGGTCTGGAGTTTGCGCATCCAATAAAAGTAGGGAATAGTGTTTGGTTTGGTGCAGGAGTGATTGTATTGCCCGGGATTACAATTGGTGACGATGTTGTCATCGGTGCCGGCAGTGTAGTAACAAAAGACATTCCATCAGGTGTGATTGCAGTGGGGAACCCCTGTAAGATTCTAAGAGAAATTACAGTTGAGGATAGGAAAAAGTACTGGAAAGAAGATAAATAATTGCGTAATATTTAAATCTAATAGATAGGGGAGTTTAAAGCTTGAAGAAAGAATTAATGGAGGGAGTACATGATTGATATATGTCCAAAATGCGGGGATTATGAATGGAATAAGCAAATATCAGAAAATAAAGATTATATCACTTGTCAGCAATGCGGACACCAATGGAAATTCAAAGCTATGCCACTTTTTATATTGACCGGATGCAGCGGCGTAGGGAAAACCACAACAGCCCAGGAATTAATTCAGCATGACACGAATTTCATCGTCATGGATGCAGATTTCCTATACAATATTATGCCCCATGAGACGAGCGAAGATTATAGGAATTGGGTGGAACAAATAATGTCTTTATCAAAAAATATAATGCAGAGTGGAAAACCATTATTGTGGGCAATTGCCGGAGCACTGGAATATTTTGAAAATGCCTATAATCGCAGGTTTTTTACTGAAATATATTTTTTAGCTTTAGTGTGTAATACAAAAGATCTGGAAAAAAGAATGCGGGAAGGAAGACATATAACTGATTCCAAATGGATAAATAGTTCAATCGAATATAACCGTTGGTTTATAGAAAAGAGTCCTTACGATAATAAGAAAATTGATACTTATGATATAACTGGAAAAAGTGTCACGGAAGTTGCTGATTATGTAACAAAATGGGTCGATTCTAAGCGAATGTAACTACGAACTAGTGATATCAAAATTTTATTATTCCTATTGAACATACATCTGCAGACTATTAAAACATTTGAATATCTGTTAAATTATGGTATAATCTTTATATATTTGTTTCGTAACAATGTTATCTAATATCAGAAATATCAGGAGAGTGTACTATTAGATGAAAAACAGTGATTTATTTTATAAAATATCGGATGAATTTAAATTAGGTACTCTTATAGCAGAACCCCAAAGGGTATCTGGCGGTTTCATGCATAAAATGTATTGTCTAGAAGCCACCACAGGAAAATATGCTGTTAAGTTGTTAAATCCTGCGATCATGAAAAGACCGGGTGCACTACAGAACTATCAAAGTGCGGAGCGGCTGGAACGGGTATTGCAGGAAAATAAAATCCCGATTATCCCAGCCTTGGAGATGAATGGAAATAAAATGCAATGTATTGATAATCAATATTTCTATCTCTTTAATTGGAGTGATGGAAAAGCATTGGGTTTGGAAGAAATAAAAAAGGAACATTGCGAAATCGCCGGTACACTCTCAGCTAAAATTCACAAACTGGAGCGGTTAGAAAAACCATTTACCAGAAATGAAATATGTATAGATTGGGACACGTACATAGAATTGGCGAATAACAACTGTTCTGAAATTACGGACCTCTTAAATAATGGAAGAGACCTCTTATATATGAGCCAGAAAGAATATAATGCTGCACTTGATAAAATTCCTCCGCTGACCTGTATCTGTGACGGAGATATGGATAGCAAAAATGTTTTATGGGTAAATGGAAATCCTGTTATAATCGATTTAGAATGTTTGGGTTATGGAAATCCGTTTATGGAAATGTTTCAGCTGGCTTTAAGCTGGTCCGGTTATGAGTTGTGTCATATTGACTTTGAGTTATTTGAGACTTTTATCGCATCTTATCATCAAGAATACGGAAGTTTTCAGGTAGATTGGAATGCGTTATATGGAACCGGTTTTGGCATGCTGGAATGGCTGGAATATAACATTAAGAGGTCTTTGATGATTGAATGTGATAATGAGGAAGAAAGAAGACTTGGTATAGAACAAGTAAATCAAACAATGCATAGTTTAATTTACTATAATTCTATCAAAGATGAACTATTAAAGCATTTAGAAATGGTGTAGGCTGAGATGAAAGTTAACATAATTGTATTATGTTAACTTCAAAGTATTACATCTGGAACTAAGGCTAATTAAGGAGCGGAAATAAATATGAATATCGAAATACGGAAACTAACACCTGACCTGCTGGAAGATTATCTATACTTTTTTGAAAACGAAGCCCATGCAGATAATAAAGATGAAGATAGATGCTATTGTGTATGCTGGTGCAGTGACGACCACCGCAAAGGAATGGACTTTTCAACGCCGGAAAAGCGAAGAGATTTAGCAGTACAATATATTAACGATGGGACATTACAGGGTTATCTGGCATATAGTGACAGCCGGGTCGTAGGCTGGTGCAATACTAATACGAAAGCAGATTGTTTAAATTGTATCAGCTGGCTGCGATTTATGACTTCAGTTGAAGCAGATGAACCTGCCCCTGAAATAAGGGTAAAATCAATTTTCTGTTTTACAATTGCACCTGACATGAAAAGAAAAGGCATTGCTACACAAATGTTAGAGCGTGTTTGTAAAGATGCGGCTGATGAGGAGTTTGATATTATTGAAGCATACCCGAATAAAAAGTTTATCAATGTATTTCGTGATTTCATGGGACCGCTTAATATTTATCAAAAAGCTGGGTTTACTATACAAAATGAGATGGAAGATATTTATGTGATGCGAAAATATCTAAAATAGGATGTATTACATTCAATGTTATAAATCCTTAGCATATTAAATATTTATAGTTTACGGAGGTAAGTTGATGAAAAATTCTTTTTCAGAAGTAAAGATATTTCAAGTCAAGCCAGATAAATTAGAGGAATTCGAAAGAATAATAACCATAATTGCTGAGGAACAGAAACAGCAAGATGGATGTATTGATATAAAATATGTGAAACGGTTCTATACTTTAGATGAGATAGGAAACCCACCCAGAGAATTAACCAAAATCGTGAAATGCGTAAAATACTTTTCTTATTGGGAGTTTGATAATAAAGAGAATTATGGAAAAGCAATTGAATGGTTTTTCAAAGTTTATGGTAAAGAAATACAGAAGCTGCTGATTATGCCCTTTGATATAAACTGTGGTAATTCAGTATATTAATGACAAGGGGTATAAGGATATTGACACTCAGGAATTTCATATATAAAATATAGTAAATGAATAATATAAACTGTAGAGTAAGAAGAGTAAGTATATGGATTAAGATCACAGAGAACTGCCCATGGTGAGAAAGCAGTATTTTAATATATACTGAATGGGCTTATGAGGGCAACCCGAAAACTATGACTTAAGTAGGCGTTGACGGAAATCCTAACCGTTATAATGGAAGCATATGTTTGTATGTTTATTGTTGCATTGGTGGCAAAATAAGAGCTTGAAACCTTATCCTATGTTTGGATAAGGCTTTTTTTAATTTGTAGGATTCGAGTGTCAAAAGGTCAGTTTTGTGTTTTGAATGAATACGAGCGTATATATAAAATGCATGTAGAGAGACCTTTTGGCACCCAAAATCTTTGTAGGAAAGGTCTCCTATCTTACATTTAAATTAAAAAGTCTTCCAGGCAGGATGCACATGAACATGCAAAAGGATAAATCCTTTGGAAGATGTCACTATCGTACAACGCGTCAGTGCTAGAGTCTGGCTCGCCAGACTCTTTCTTATTTAAAATTACGGAGGTTTATAAAAATGGAAAAAATAATACTAACTGGCGATAGACCTACTGGGCGGCTTCATGTTGGCCATTATGCAGGTTCCCTAAAACGAAGAGTAGAACTACAAAATTCAGGGTTATATAATAAGATATTCATAATGATTGCGGATGCTCAGGCCCTGACTGATAATGCGGATAATCCTGATAAAATCCGCCAGAATATTATAGAAGTAGCATTGGATTACCTGGCCTGTGGCCTAGACCCTGCTAAATCCACACTGTTCATTCAATCCCAGATTTCAGAGCTTTGTGAACTATCATTTTATTTCATGAATTTAGTAACCGTATCAAGATTGCATCGGAACCCGACCGTAAAGACGGAAATACGATTGAGAAATTTTGAAGAGAGTATTCCAGTTGGATTTTTTACCTATCCTATTAGCCAGGCTGCTGACATAACTGCTTTTAAGGCAACAACCGTTCCAGTCGGTGAAGACCAGCTGCCAATGATAGAGCAAACAACGGAGATTGTTAGAAAATTCAATTCATACTATAGTGAAGTTCTCGTAGAACCTGAAGCATTATTGCCAGATAACAAGGCTTGCCTAAGACTACCTGGAATAGATGGAAGGGCCAAGATGAGTAAATCTCTTAATAATTGTATTTATTTATCAGATTCAGCAGATGAAATAAGAAAAAAAGTGATGGAAATGTACACAGATCCAAATCATTTACGGGTTGAGGACCCCGGTAATGTTGAAGGCAATCCGGTTTTTACTTACTTAGACGCATTTTGCAGGGACGAGCATTTTTTATGCTATCTTTCAGATTATATTAATTTAAGTGAATTAAAAGAGCATTATATGAAGGGCGGACTTGGTGATGTAAAAGTAAAGAAGTTTCTAAATTCTGTATTACAAGAGGAGCTTGAACCAATCCGTTTGAAAAGAATTGAATTTGCGAAAGATGTCTCGGCGATTTATGATATTTTGTATAAGGGAAGCTGCAGGGCCAGAGAAACTGCGTCTAATACATTATCTGAAGTAAAAAGTGCGATGAAGATTAATTATTTTGAATAAGATAAATGTTAAATTGTGGTATAATTCTTATATGTTTGGCAATGAAAACTGAAGATTATAAATTTAAATCGTGAGCGGGAAGGAATTGAAATATGGAAATAAAACTTGAGACTATATTGATACCGGGTGTTCATATCGGTTGGGTTGGTTTAGGTAATCTAAGTAACGGACCCTTCATTAATTGAAATCTTCTATTTGATAGGAATCAAGTTTCAAAAGCAGGGCTATGCAACAGAAGCATCGAAGGCAATACTGGAATATGGATTTAACACAATGAATTTGGATGAAATAGTGGCAGTTTGTATGAAAGAAAACATCGCATCACGGAGAGTAATGGAAAAGACAGGATTAAAATTCAGGTATATACAAAAGGGACTTCCAAAAGAGTTTGAAGATTGTAATGGCGACCCTTTTTATTCTCTTATGAAAGAGGAGTATTTACGAACATTGAATGAATAATCAAAATATAAAAGCAGTTCCTGGTATTGGTATTTACTTAAAAAACCATACCTGGAACTGCTTTTATGTAGAAGCTTAATTTTCTGTATTATATAATGGTTTTTTTTCTTTTCGCTGTTGCCGGCGAATACCTATTTTTAGCGATACTATTTTATAAGTGCGGTCATTATCTCCACAGCCTTTTTCTCATTTTTATATGCGGACTGGAGCAGCGAAACAATTTTTGCTCTGACTTCGGATAATGCCGCATCCTGGCTTGTCTTGATTTTGAAAGCATTAAGCCACGACTCAAAAATTTCCTTATAAATCTGTGCCAGTTCCGTCTGTCCGGATTTTTCAAAGTATATATAGGCGAATTCTTTCAGTGCGCCGTAGGTTCCGAGAAAGTAATCAGCATTCCATGACGCGGCTAGATCACGATTATCCTCAAATATACTGATTAACCGGGGGTAAGCTTCCAATCCTTTGGCATTGTCGCACCATTCCTCACCATTAAGATGTGTGACCGCCAGCTTCATGGTGTCATTGAGAATATCATCCTGTGCTTTGTCCGACTTGCCCGTTATGGTCAGTACCGATAAAATCGGCAGTTCGCGCTTGCCTAAAACATCATATGGCATGGGGGTCGGTTCGTTAATATTAATTTGCTGAACAAAGAGATTCTGTGTTTCGTCATCGTAACCGGTGATGAGTCCCCATTCTGGTACGCCGATGTCCCATGATATGGCGGCAATACCATTGTCTATAGACTTTTTAATGTTCTCGATGGCTTCCAGCTGCTTCTCTTTCTCAAGATGCTCTTGTCCCCAGTATCGACCTGCATAGTTGCAAAGCAGACCACCGTTTTCGACCCACGGCTTTTGGCTGTCAAAGTCCCATATGGAAGTTGCTGACGGGCACAGGTCAGCGGTTATCCACATACGGAATGCAAAGCCGGAAGTGGCGATAATATCTTCTGCAAACTCTGCATAGGGGCTGTTTCTGACCGCACAGGATAACGACTTTGCAAAGGAAAATAGATATCCGGTCGAATCCTGTACATTATTCCATGTGATATTCAGTTGTTTTTTCATAATTAATCAACTCCTTATTTTTATATTTTTTTCATGAGCAGCTCGTTATCGGTCATAGGAATATACACCGCTTTCAAATTACACCGCTTTTAAAATGTGCGTTCCAAGATTTACTGCCATTTGCTAAAGATATGAGGCAGCATTGCTAAAACCTTCGCTTGTCAGCACGGCTTTTCCTTAATCGGTATATATATATTCTCGCTGAAGGAGCGGGATTCCTCAGTGTACGTTTCAAATTCATATCCACCGGTTCTACTGTATCCGTTACCCGGCAGCCAGATGCAGTTTATATAGTTCCATGTCCGGTGTATGGTATTGACGAAATCATAATGTGAGGCCTTAGGAGTGGCAAAAACTGCATATAATCCGCCGTTTATAGAAAGCTCCATTGTGTCAGAGGGATCACAAAGTGCATATTCTTTTCTGATACCGATAAAATAATCCAGCCTATTTTCTTTATTATTCCACATACAAACTCCGTAATCCTCGCAGACCGAGCCGCCAGATAACTTCTTTGACCATTTTCGTCCGTTATATTTGTTCCAAAAATTCGGAGGAAAAGGCTCATCGCTTTTATAAACGGTCAGACCAAAAGGCTTTAGTT
>JAEZSL010000046.1 GCA_023443925.1 Bacillota bacterium
TTGCACTTCTTGGTATCAACGGAGCCGGTAAAACCACTACATTGGAATGTATTGAAGGATTAAAAAGGTACGACAGCGGAGAAATACGGTTTCATCAGGACTTTGAAAACCGGAAAAAGCAGTTTGATTTCATGGGAATACAACTGCAGTCCACGGCACTGCCAGGGAATATAACGGTTTTGGAAGCCTACCGGTTATTCTGTCTTGCGAATAAAGTAAAGGCAGACAGAGAACTTTTAGAGAGATTTGGTCTGAAAGCACTGTATCACAAACAATATGCTTCTTTGTCCACCGGGCAGAAGAGAAGACTGCATCTGGTGCTTGCCCTGGTACATAACCCGGACATCGTAATTCTGGATGAACCTACGGCAGGTCTTGATGTAGAAGGCCAGGTGGCTTTGCATGATGAAATTTTTCATTTAAAGAATGCCGGTAAAACAGTACTCCTGGCTTCCCATGATATGGCGGAAGTTGAGAAATTATGCGACCGGATTGCCATTATAAAGGACGGAAAAGTTGGTTTTACCGGAAGACCCGAAGAACTGATTTCTGCCTCCAGGGATATGACGGAAATCGCCCTGAAAACAGCAGAAGTTATTTCGGTGCCGGAGTTAGGCTTAAGCAAACATGTGAAAAGAGAAAACGGGTATGATTTTTATAATTCCGAAACCCTATCGGAAGCACTGCTGGAGCTGCTTCAAACCTATAAAGATAACCGGTATTCCATACTGGATATTAAAATAAAACATTCCACGCTGGAAGAAAAATTTATGGAATTTTCAAGGGAGGAGTTGGTCTGATGGAGGTATTTGCATATTCTGTACTTTTACAATGGAGAAGGAACTTAAGAAATAAAAATGTTCTTTTGGTATATTATCTCATACCTTTGGGGTTCTGGGCTTTTATGGGGGCTATCTTTTCTTCCGTAAATCCTCTGGTAAAAGATCAGCTAACCCAGGTACTGACGGTAATTGCGGTATCAACCGGGGCACTTTTGGGGGTGCCGGTAGCTCTAAGTGAGTCTTATACCGGTGATGTTAAAAAGGCTTATATAGCCGGCAATATCAAGTTGTGGATCGGTGTGGCCAGTAACTTTATATCTGCTTTCCTGCATTTAAGCGTCGTTTGTTTTATTATTTACCTGCTGACACCGGTAGCCTTTCAGGCGGGAAAAACACCTGGATTAAATGTCTATATTCCCGCACTTATTCTATTTATGATTACTTCCATTGCGGTAGGCTGCGTAATCGGCTTATATGTAAAGGACCAGGGAAAATTAACGATTTATTCCCAGATTGTCTATATGCCTTCCCTTATGATGTCGGGAGCTATGTTTGATGCTGCTATGCTGCCGAAAGCGCTTGAAGCGGCAGGTAAATTATTTCCCGCGACCTGGGGCTTTTTAGCAATAAAGAGTACGGAGTTGTCATTCCGTTACCTGGCTCCTCTGGTTCTTATATTGGTCCTTTCGTTCCTTTTTATCGTGGTCCGGCTGATTAGGATGACAAAAGAATAATTTTAAATTATTTCATTGTATAACAGTAATACAAAAAAAGCTTTAGAAAATATTATGCAACCTCCTGAAATAGAAGATTTTCCGAGGAAATTTAAGAGAAAACTACTTAGAATATAAGAAGTGTTCTGTATAGGTATTGACAAAAGTTTGATGTCAAACTATAATAATGGAATGAACGCAAATGACATTTTATCATTAATTTCAAAAATCAGGGAAAAGGTGAACCGTCGGATTATTGCCGATATGGAGAATCACGGAATACAAGGGATAGTAACCTCCCATGGAGATATTCTGCATGCATTGAATCGAACTCCCAGGTTAACCATGGCTGAAATTGCCTCTATAATCGGCAAAGATAAATCTACCGTTACCGCACTGGTGGATAAACTGGTACGCCTGGGATATGTGAGTAAGGAAAGAGACACGCAAGATTCACGGGTAGTTTATGTTATACTAACTGAAAAAGGATATGAACTAAAACCGGTGTTTGAAGAGATCTCAAAGGATATACTGGAAGTCTTTTATACCGGCATTACAGAAAAAGAGAAGGAGGATTTGTTTTATGTTTTAAATAAGATATATCGAAATTTTTGATTTTATTTACCTAAATAGTTTGATGTCAAACTAAAAATGGCACTAATTCTATAAAGGCACATGTAATATCGTGATTTTCGAGTAGTTTTACGGCTGGTATTACCACTAAATAGCCTTGTTTTTACTGATAAAGGAATCAGCCAATCTGTTTCAGCATCTGTAAAAGTACTTTTTGTTAGTAAAAATCAATTATTTTTCAAGTTTGATAATCTTATTGAAAGTATTGAAAGTATTGAAAGTAAATGTATATTGCGTTTGAGCAGCTGCTAACAATCCACAAGGAGAAGGAGAAACGAACAGGATGGATTACACAAAAACATTACCGGAACATAAAGAAAAATGGGTGGGAGAAAATGAGTTGTTTCTGGAAGTATACCAGAGTGAAATATCCGCTGAAGAAAGCAGAAAGCCGCCTCTGTTGTTTTTACATGGAGCATATACCGGTAGCTGGATGTGGAGTAAATATATACCCCATTTTGTAAACAAAGGTTATCAATGTTATGTCATGAATCTGAGAAGCCACTACAAAAGCAGGGTAATGGATCTGACCCGGGTTACCTTTGAGGATTATCTTAATGACATTCTGGAAGTAATAGGGGAATGCGGTGAACCTCCGGTTTTGATCGGCTTTAGCATGGGAGGAATCCTGGCACAAAAGATTGCCGAGTCAGCACATTTATCCGGACTGGTGCTGATTGATTCCTGTGTCTGCAAAGAAGTAAATGAAATCGTACCGTACAAAGATGCTGCCGGTATTGTCCGCGGGAATGTGGTGCCGGCTCCGGAACGTTTGGAACAGTCCAGTATAGATGAGTCTTATGACGATATCTTATTCCAGAGAAAATATCTTTCTATGGAATCTGACAAAGTACTTGCTGACTGCTCGATTCCTTTTGGAGCTTCAAACGGAGTCAGCATAGATAACAGCCGGATTAACGGTCCCTGTCTGGTTCTTCGTGCAGTAAATGTAGAAGAGGATGAAAGTCGTGGAAGAGCGGAAGCCGCTTATTTTCATGGTGAATTTACAGGATTTTCGAAAACTACCCATACCGGTCTGCTCATCGGGCAAAGTTATCAGGAAGTTGTAAAACGTATACTGCAATGGCTGGAGCATTTGGAATAAGATTTGGAAAATTTGATATAAAGCTGACATTTCAGCAGTGATTAGATGAGAAATAATAGAATTAGTTGATTAGTGCAGTTAGGGATCTGGCTGATATCTATAAGAATCGTGATAAACAATATTTTAGCCGGAAGTGGAAAGTTATGGAGGAACTGGTAAATTCAACCATAAAATACAACATTATCGTAAATATGTTGCATTTAAAGTTGCAATCATTCTATACTATCGCCGTTGAAATGTCAATATAACAATTATTATGTGGGATTAGGGATATTATAGCTGTACGATGGAGTATAATTCATCTTTCTGATCCTGATTTATACCGATATACCGTAGGGTAATGCTGGGGGAACTGTGATTAAAGGTATCCATGATTAATCCGATATTATACTTGGATATTTTATAAGTCCAGTAACCCCAGGTTTTTCTTAAACTATGGGTTCCAAAATTCTCAATACCCAGTACAAGGGAAGCTTCCTTAAGGACTTTATAAACCTGAATCCTTCCCAGGTACCCCCCTTTCTGGCTTTGAAAAAGATAACCGTCAAGGTCAAGATTCTGACTCCTGGCATAATTGATAAGGCACCTTCGCAAGGTATCATTCAACTTAATTTTCTTTTCTTTTGCCGTCTTCTTTTCATTGATTATAAGATACTCTCTGAATTTCCATTTTTCAATAAAAATATCACTTGCTTTTATTGGTATAATATCACTGATTCTTAAACCGGTGTTAATACCGAACTTAAATATCAGTGCATATTTCGGTTCATTGCCGTTTAAGTACTGATAAAGCTGCTTAATCTTTGCTTTATCTCTGATCGGTTCTACGGTCATATTTTCTATCCCTCCTAATGCAACATTTTATTATTATATTATACAGAAAAGATATTAGAAAATATACATAAAAATCTGCAATCATTTTGAAGCTGATTAATAAAACCCTTAAATTATAAGGGATTTAATAAAAATAAAATGCAACATATTTACGATATTGTTTCATTTAAATGTAATTTTATAAGCTGATAACCTGTATTCTTCCGCTTTCATTGCTGTTAGAGAACCTGTCAGGATGCCGTATGAAAGGGAAGTTAACAGAAAGGAGTTGAAAATATGTCTCAAATTTTCTTAAAGAAAAATATTTATGACAAAAATGGGGTGTTACTTTTAGCAAAAGGCCAGAGGACCACAGAAGCGGTTCTGAAAAAGCTTAGAACTCGTGTCAGCTTTGAAGCCCAGACACCGTCCAACTCTGACACAAAACAGAAGGAATCAATAATTCAAAAGGCATGGGAACTCGGAGAAAAGATGAATATCCGGGATGTCCGTATTCTGGAAACTGCCAACCGGGTACTGAGTACCATCATATTTGATTCTAAGTCGAAACCCTGGTGGATTGTAGTGAATGCTATGACCAATTATGTGGATTGGATGTATACCCATTCCCTGGATGTAGCCATGATTTCACTGATGATCGGAATTGAACTAAATTACAGTGAAGAAGAACTGTGGAATCTGGGCTTGGGGGCTTTCCTGCATGACGCGGGCAAACTATTAATTCCAAAATTAATTATAGAGAAGCCCGGCCCCCTGGATGACATGGAGATGACTTATATGAGGCAGCACTGTGAGCTGGGCTTTAGTTCCCTTGCGCCGTTTCATCTCCCCAAGGACCTGACCGATATTGTTTTACAGCATCATGAGCGCATGGATGGCAGCGGTTATCCCTTTGGCCTTATAGGGGAAGAAATATCACGGAATGCCAGAATTGTTATGGTAGCGGATACCATAGATGCAATTACTTCCGGACGGCCTTATATGGAGCCAAAGAGCATGGAAGCCGCCATTCAAATTCTGGGGTATGAAAAGAACAGATATCCTCGGGAATTAATCACTTTATTGGAAAGAATGCTGGAATAATGGGAATATTGGAAACAATGGATATAATGCTAGAATAACGGAAATAGAATTTTGATAAATAAGAGAAGCAGATAATCGGAAAGTGAACCGGCCTTTGTCAATGAGACAAGTTAAATAATTTAAAATATATAAGATAATGCGGCCGCTTTGCTGGTCGCATTTTTTATGCAATTTGTTTTTATTTTTTATGTTCTAAATGCTGTTTTATAGAATTGTATCTGTTTGATCTCTGGTATTCTCTGGTATCGGATATGGAAGTGCCGGCTAACTTACTATTAACTCTGCATTTTGTATCTTCTATAGGAGCTAAATGGTTAAAGTGTTCTTGATACCCGTAATAATTGTAATATACCATAGTTAATTGATTAGTTATGTAATGCAGCTTGGTCCAAATAACTTTAGTGTGATTTGACTCGCGAAATACATTATAGTCGTTAGAAGAATAGCAAAAGGGGCTATTCTTTACGGTTTATTACAGGAATGCATGGCGTTAGTTTAGATAGTTCCGCTAAGGACATCCGAGCCATTGGAAAAATAGCTTAAGCGGTTATTCTTCACAGTTTATGCCAGGAAGGCATGGGTTTAGTGTGAAATAAAATGTTTTTCACACTCTTATTTGGGCAGTACCACAAGCTGGCTTGTGGTATGCATGGGTGAATTACCTCACGAAATGTATACGAGTTATTATAAAAATAGAATATAAATTTTTCTTACTTGACGTTACGCAAAATGTAATGTTATAATCTGTGTAACGAGTGTTATTTATAATCGTAAAGAAAGAATCAAAAGTTATTTGAAGAATCATATAAAGAATGAAGAATAGCTTGAAGGATCGAATAATCAAAAAGGAACGAATAATTAAAAAGGAAAAGGAAGGCAGAAAGTATATGGAGAAAGTTAGACTTACCACAAAAAAAGAGTTGGAAATATACATGAATCCGGTTAGGCAGCAGCTGCTCCGTCAGCTGGAAATCTCTAAAACACCGATGACGCCCAAAATGCTGGCGGATAAGCTTGGTATCTCGGCTTCGGGAGTACAGCATCATATCAGAAAGCTGATATCTCTTGGTGTGATTTTGCTGGATCATACCGAACAGATTAACGGAATCACGGCAAGTTTTTACAAGCCGGCTGAAGTGACCGTTCAGATAGGACTGGATATGGACGATAATGCAGCACCTCAGAGAGAAGTACTGATTCAGCAGAGAATTTCAAAAGTCTATGAAGGGTTTTTATCTGCGAAGAAATCCAGGGTAAGCCAATATGAAAATCCCGATCCGGAATTACTGCGGCAATGGGGAGATATAATGAACGGCGTTGTCCACTTAACAGAACAGGAATCCGGAGAACTTATGAGAATTATTTCCGAATATATTGAAAGCCATGCAAAGCCTGCCTCAGACCGGTCGCCCTGGGAGTATAGTTTAATATTATATAACACCGAGGAGGAACTGAATGACTAGAATACATCAGGCAATCATTTTTATTAATAACTTTTCATTTGGTTTAATTATACCGGTAATGAACCTGATTCTGCTGGAAAGAGGCGCAAGCCTTAAGAGTCTGCCTATCCTTATGGCATTGTACGCGGTTACGGTACTATGTTTTGAGCTGCCAAGCGGAATTTGTGCTGATTTGTACGGCAGGAAAAAAGTGTTTTTAATCTCCTGCCTAACCCAGTTGATTTCGATGTTATTACTGGTATTTGCCAGTGACATAATATGGCTGGCATTTGCCATATTATTTAATGGATTAAGCCGTTCCTTTGCTTCCGGAAGTCTGGATGCCCTCATCATAGATCATTCTCTTGCGGCACACGGAGAAGCCGTGCTATCTAAGGTTACATCGCGGCTGGCAGTTTTGGAAGGAATCGGGCATGCGGTGGGTGGTATCGCTGGTGGGTTTATAGCTTATGCTATGGGGAATCAGTTTAATATCCTGTTACGCGGAGGGTTTACTGCATTAATTTTTCTTCTCTGTATCCGGTATGTCAAGGATTTGCATGACACAGAAAAGGAGGAATGGGTTTCGCTGCCGGAACATTTAAAAATGGGAAGAGATTTCGTGTCCTCCGTACCGGCATTAAAACTTCTGCTGGCAGGTGTATTCTTTTACGGTTTTTTCATCATTTCCTTAGAAACATACTGGCAGCCGGCATTTATGAATATGAATGTTCAAACAGATAATACCTGGCTGCTTGGTGTTATTACCTTTGCAAGCTTTATGGCAGCAGTATCCGGTAATACCCTGTCCCAGAAACTGCTTCACAAATTTCCGGCTCATCAGTGGAAGATTTACTATATAAGCCGGATAATACTAAGTCTTGGCATCGTCTTTCTGTCACTGCAAATGAGCAGTATTGGGTTTCTAATTGGTTATATAAGCATATATCTGCTTACAGGTACCGGCAATGTGGCTGAAAATACCATAGTCAATCAATGCACACCAAATAAAATGAGAGCCAGTATACTTTCTGTCAGTTCTTTTTTATCCCAGGCCGGTGTTATGTGCTCCTCTATATTTAGCAGTATTATGGTAAACCGTCTTCAAATCAACGGAATCTGGAGAGTAACCGGAATTATGCTGGGTGGGTATGTACTTTTTGTTACCGTCATTACATACCTGGGTAACCGGAAACATCTCGTAAATAATTAATCTCTATAAAATCAGTTGTATCCCTTATGAATATACGATATAGTTAATTAAAGATATCATATTTCAGTTAGAAGGGGAGAGGATGTATATGGATATTAGATTTATCAATGCTGAAAACCGGCAGCAGGTCAATGAATTTATCCGTTCCAGCTGGTTTTCTACCGATATAATTATACGGGGTGAAGTAGTGGATACGACAGTACTGGAGGGAATTGCAGTTTATGATAAAGAAGAACTGCTGGGCCTGTTAACCTTCCGTATAAAGGACAAGGAGTTAGAGATCGTGTCTCTGGATAGTATCCAAGAGAACCAGGGAATCGGTTCGGCTCTGATGAATAGGATAAAGGAAGAGGCAGTTAAAAGAAATTGTAATAAAATTAAACTAATTACGACCAATGATAACCTGAATGCACTAATGTTTTACCAAAAGCGCGGTTATGACATGGTTCAGGTCTATCCCAATGCCCTGGATTTGTCAAGAAGGTTAAAACCGACAATCCCTCTTACCGGCAATTATGGCATTCCATTAAAACATGAGATAGAATTTGAATTGGTTTTGTAAAATGCGATGCATTAAATAGTGAGCAAGCAAGCAGCGTTTGATGGCAACTGGTATTGATTATAAATAGTGAGTGATATAATAAATGTTTGATTGGCAAACAGTGACTGATAAACAGGTATTGGCAAACACTGATAATAACAAGTATTGTAGGTAAACATTAAACTGATAGGCTACGTGCAGGTATTTAATAATAACAGATGCACCATATATGCATTAGCATAAAACCTTACTACGATATTGCTTGACATGCCGAACCGATAGTATAAATTTATTGATGGCATAAATATGATAATAAGAAACAAACAGGGATAAATTTCATATAAGAGGACGGTTTATGGGAGAAAACTTGAAATTTCAAAAGGGAAATAAGAAAGATGCTGACCGGATCTATGAGTTATTTTCAATGGGAATTATGGAGATGACGGCAAATGGGATAAATCAGTGGGATGAGATTTACCCCAATAGAAATGACATAGACGAAGATCTTGAGAAAGAAGAACTGTTTGTGGGTATGTCTGGAAATGAAATTGCCGTTGCCTATGTACTAAATAAAGAATGTGACGAACAATATCTTACCGGAAAATGGCTCTTAGATACGGAGAATTATGTAGTCATACACCGGTTATGTGTACACCCAAACTTTCAAAGAAAAGGGATCGGAAAAAGAACCTTGCAGCATATCGAAGAAACAGCAAAACAGCAGGGAATCCGAGCCATACGTCTGGATGCCTTTTCTCAAAACC
>JAEZSL010000117.1 GCA_023443925.1 Bacillota bacterium
CCCGATATAAAAGTCATTCATTCGTACATTTCGTACAGATAGGAGCATAAATGACAAGAGCAGAAAGAGAACAGGGAAAATTAAAAAAATTCCATAGTTATTACGATTACAGTCTTCTGTTCTTAACATTGTTTTTGGTATGTTTTGGGCTGGTCATGATATACAGCACCAGTTCTTATAATGCAAGCAGAGATTATGGCAATCCTGCCTTTTATCTCGAAAAACAAGGTGCCTTTGCCATATTCGGTGTGATAATCATGTTAATCGTTTCAAAAATTGATTACCGGATCTATATCACAAAACTGCCCATCCTTCGGGTGAAACCGGTTACCTTGCTTTTTATATTATGTATCTTACTACAGACCTATGTTTTGATCTTCGGTAAAGAAATTAACGGTGCAAAACGCTGGATTGATCTGGGGCCGCTGGGAAGTTTCCAGCCCTCCGAATTATCCAAAATTGCAGTAATCTTATTTACTGCCTACATAGTTAATTTATCTCCTGTAAAGCTGGATAAATTTAAGGGATTTATAAGAGTTGCCGTCTTTGTGGCACCTTTGATCGTTTTAGTCCTTATACCCAACTTTAGTACCGCCCTGGTTATGTCTGCCATCATGGTAGGTATTTGCTTTGTGGCAAGCCGGAAGAAGCTGTACTTTCTCGTAACGGGTTTTTTAATGGGAGGTGTTGGTGCTGCCTTTGTATTTGGAGTTAGTTACCGGAGTACCCGTATTGATGTATGGAGAAATGTTGAGACACACCCAAAAGGCTATCAGATTCTGCAAGGGCTCTATGCCATTGCTTCCGGCGGTATTTTCGGCAAAGGACTGGGGGAAAGTATGCAGAAGCTGGGATTTATACCGGAATCCCACAATGATATGATTTTTTCCGTAATTTGTGAAGAATTAGGTTTGTTTGGAGCTGTAGCGGTTATTTTACTTTTTGTTTTAATGGTATGGCGGTTATTTGTTATTGCGATTAACGCCTCTGATTTGTACGGAGGTTTGATTGCCACAGGAGTACTTACCCATATTGCGGTACAGGTACTTCTTAATATAGCTGTTGTTACCAATACAATCCCTTCTACCGGTATTCCGCTTCCTTTTATCAGTTACGGAGGAAGTTCACTGATGGTTTTACTGTTTGAGATGGGTATTGCTTTAAGTGTTTCAAATCAGATTAAATATGAAAGATAAGCAGGTATTTGCTATTACCACTTGGCTACTGGCACAAAACAAAGAATATATCATATAGTAATTGTATATTCTGGTTTTATGAGGTGCACCATGGCATTTATTGAGATCAATGGAGGAAAGCAGCTAAATGGTGAAGTTAACATACAAGGTTCTAAAAACGCAGCATTGCCGATTTTGGCAGCAACAGTACTGATAAATGGAATTATTAAGCTGAATCACTGCCCCCAGATATTAGATGTTTTCCATATGATTAAAATTCTGGAGGCAATTGGTTGTAACGTATGGTGGGATAAATCCTCCCTGATTATAGATACAACGAAGCTGGATACATCAACTGTTCCGGAAGATTACGTGAGAATGATGCGTTCTTCCATAATATTAATGGGTGCGCTCTTAGGCCGTACTCATTCAGTTACTATAACATACCCGGGCGGTTGTACCATTGGTGCAAGACCAATAGATTTCCATTTAAGCGCTTTTCAGGATATGAATATCTTGTTGGAAGAAGAGGACGGGCTGATCAGGTGTACCACAAACGGCATTCAAGGCAATGATATTACGCTGAAGTTTCCAAGTGTGGGGGCAACGGAAAATATTATTCTTGCCGCAGCTTTAGCTTCCGGCAAAACAAGTATTATAAATGCTGCAAAAGAACCGGAAATTACAGAATTATGTAAGTTTTTAAATACTGCTGGTGCTAAAATTACCGGAGCCGGGTCAGACAGAATTGAAATCGTGGGCGTAGAATATTTACACCCCGTTGAATATACCGCCTGTTCCGACCGGATCGTGGCAGGAACCTATCTTGCCGCAGTGGCAGGAGCAGGGGGAGAGGCAGTGTTAACCGGAATCGGAGCCGGAAGTCTTCAGACCGTAGTCAAAGTATTACAGGACATGGGCTGCAGTATATTAAGCGGTGACGATTACATTATTATTGCTTCTTCAGGTAGATTAAAACCGGTACCTGTTATCCGTACCATGCCGTATCCGGGATTTCCAACGGATATGCAGTCCCAGATTATGTCGGTGCTTACAACGGCAGAGGGAACCAGCAGGATAGTGGAAGAAATCTTTGAGGGAAGATATCAAAATGTAAAAGAACAGATCAAATTTGGAGCAGATATTCGGATCCATGAAAGGGAAGCAGTTATTAACGGTGTGGCTGTTCTGAAAGGAAACGAAGTATTTGCCAGTGATTTAAGGGGTGGTGCAGCACTGGTTATTGCTGGACTTATGGCAAGCGGAAAGACAATTCTGTATAATCCTTACTTTATACAACGAGGGTATGAGGATATATGCAGGGATTTAAGACAATTAGGTGCAGATATCAGAATGGTCAACTGATTTCAGGCAGTATTATGCTATGGGAGCCGATATGAAAGAACAGAAGGGAAAGCGTCCTGATAATGGTTTTTTAACAGGTTTAATGAAATTACTCATTTTATGCCTTGTTATCCTTATTCCAGCGTTTATATTGTATGCAACCTGCAGCCTGAAAACGGTAATCGTAGAAGGAAGCAGTCATTATACGAATGAAGAATTGCAAGACAAAGTCATTACGAAAAGGACGGATCGGAATACGCTCCTGCTTTATCTTAGGTATAAATACGGTAAAGCAGACAGTATTCCATTTGTCGAAGACATAAATATTGAAATGGTTAATAAAAATACGGTAAAAATACATGTATATGAAAAAGTCATAACCGGATGTATTGAGTTTATGGGCGGGTATATGTATTTTGACAAAGATGGTATTGTAGTGGAAAGTTCCAATGAAAAATTACCGGAGGTACCCTTTATTACCGGACTTAAATTTAACCGGATTATCTTGTATGAGAAACTGGAAGTCCAAAAAAAATCATTATTTAATGTCATACTGAATTTAACCCAGCTAATCAGGAAATTTGAGCTGTCCATTGATAAAATTCAGTTTGACTCCGGTTTGGAGGTTATACTGTACAGCGGTAATAACAAAATTCTTCTGGGCAAAAGAGAAACTTATGATGAACAGCTGGCCGAATTAAAGGATATCCTGCCGAAAGCAGAAGGCAAGAAACTGCTGTTTGACATGAAGGAATATAAAGAGGGACAGGAGGAAATTATTGCCAAGCCTCAGGAGTAAAAAAATATTAATTTAGGGTTGATTATTTTATTAATTAAAGATATTATATACTATAGGAAAATGAATAAAATCGACTTTCTGTACATGAATGCGGGACAAGCCTGCATTTATGTTAAAAAAATGTTAAAGATAATCTATATTTATTTCGATAATATTATTAGTACATAAAAGATTACTATTCAGTACATCCGAAGAAAGCGCATAATAACGCGTAAGCAGAATTTCAAGTGAGCCTGCACATAACGCTGAATAATAAGTTTGTACATAGTCAGCATTGTTTGTGTGCATCGGTTCTTTTGAGCCGTTTTGATTTGAATAGTCACATAATGGTAATTAAATATGGTGTAGAACGATATGTATGTGAAGGAGGAAGTACCTTGCTTGAGATAAGGACAAACGAAGCTGATTCATCTGCCAAAATACTGGTAATCGGAGTAGGGGGTGCAGGGAATAACGCTGTTAATAGAATGATTGAAGAAAATATTGTCGGTGTTGAATTTATCTGTGTGAACACGGATAAACAGCATTTAAAGACATGTAAAGCCCCGCAATGCGTCCAGATTGGCGAAAAGTTAACGAAAGGCTTAGGAGCAGGTGCTCAGCCGGAAATTGGAGCCCAGGCTGCGGAAGAGAGCAGGGAAGAGTTAATTGAAATTATCAAAGGCGCTGACATGGTTTTTGTAACCTGTGGTATGGGCGGCGGTACCGGTACGGGAGCGGCTCCGGTAGTGGCACAGATTGCTAAAGAGCTGGGGATCCTGACAGTTGGGATTGTAACCAAACCATTTAAGTTTGAAGCGAAAGCACGTATGAATAATGCCCTTAGTGGTATTGAAAGATTAAAAGAACACGTTGACACTCTGATTGTAATACCCAATGACAAATTATTGGAAATCGTAGACAGAAGAACTACCATGCCGGACGCGCTGCGTAAAGCGGATGAAGTGCTGCAGCAGGGTGTTCAGGGTATTACGGACTTAATTAATGTTCCCGGCTTAATCAACCTGGACTTTGCCGATGTGCAGACTGTTATGAAAGATAAAGGGGTAGCACATATCGGTATCGGTATCGGCAAGGGCGATGATAAGTGTGTCAATGCAGTTAACCAGGCTATTACAAGTCCTCTGCTGGAGACTACCATTCAGGGTGCTTCCCATGTAATTATTAATATATCCGGTGATATCAGCCTCATTGAAGCCAATGAAGCAGCCACCATGGTACAGGAGTTAGCAGGAGATGCTGCCAATATTATTTTTGGTGCCATGTTTGATGATACGACACCGGATCAAGCGACGATTACAGTAATTGCTACCGGTTTGGACGCGAAAACTGCTGGTTCCAGAGAGAGTTTAAAAGGGCCAAGCTTTTTAAAACAACCTGCTCCCAGACCGGAATATAAGTTTAACGGCAGTGTTAATCCTTCCTCATCCTTTAGTAAAGCACAATCACAGATAGCAGCTGCGACTCCGCTAAACAGTATGAACAGGACTCCTTCACAGAATTTAAATAATAATCCGCTTTCAGCTGGTAACAACCCCATTGGCGGCGGTAATGAATCCGGTGGAATAAAAATACCTGAATTTTTACAAAAAAACAGAAATAACAAGTAATATGAAGTATCTAGTAATATGAATTCAAGTAAAAAGAAATAACGAGTAAAGAGAAATATCAAGTAATATGAATATTAAGTAAAGAGAAATAAAAAATTGACAATATTAACAAATTAACGGTAAGAATAACGAACTAAATAAATAAGTTTAAAAGAAATCCGGTATGGTCTTTCAGTAAGTGAAAGACTGTACCGGTTTTTTGTGTTTTATTTTAAATTCCAAAGGTTCAATTTAAGGTTACTTTTCAGAATTAAAACAATAAAAACGATAGGTCAAGGACCTGATCCACATAAAAATAGAATTATAATGATGTTATAGTCGTATATGTTATTGTTCTACAATAATATATGGGATAATATGTAAAAAAACCATGCTTTAAAGTCCCTTACTGCTAAAATAACCAATATTTTGTTGGTATGAGTAAATGAAAAAGACTAATTAATTACCAGAAAATGACAAATTATATAATTGAAAAAAGCTATAATAGGAAAAGAAAATACAAGTTATGGAAGCGGGGGTGGGCTTGTACCTTGAGGTTTATATTGATGTAATTTTTATTATTAATTTTATTATGGATATCCTGTTGTTGTGGATAGTAAAGAAAATTTTAAAGTGCAAAAGCGGGGTAATTCGTTTAATGGCCGGAGCCTGTATCGGCGCTCTGGGAGCCTGTGTTCTATCAATTGTGCCAAAGCTGAACGGTTTCGTACAATTTCTTGCGGCCTATGTCATTCTTTGTTCTGCAATGATTTTAACAGCCTTTGGATTTACAAGCTTGAAAGCAACCGTAAAAGCAATTGTTATACTGTATATTACCACGTTTTTTTTAGGCGGTGTTATCAATTCACTTTATTATCACTCTATGATTGGATATTATTTTGAAGAACTAATTCAGGGAAGATTATTTCAGAATCAAAGTATGGCTTTTTTCATATTCGCAGGATGCACAGGAGCTGTTGCTGTTCTGATCTTTATTAAGACTTTAAGAAATCTGCGCAGCGGCGATCTTAAAATATATGAAACAGAGCTGTCATATGGAGATCAGAGTATCCAGATAATCGGATTGTTAGATACAGGTAATAATTTGTATGATCCGATTTACGGAAAGCCGGTAATAATTACAGAATATTCTGTATTAGAACCATTATTAACGGAACATCAAAAAAATTTACTTCATAATATGCTGGATACTTTAGAGGGAAAGCATACCTTTTTAAACGGGAAGGATAATTCGCCGGAAGACAGCAGCAAGTTACTTGATGAGGCAGAAGAACATTTTAATATTATGATGATACCATATCATTCAATCGGCAGGAAAAACGGTATGCTGCCGGCAATCGTAATGAATCGGGTAGTAATAACCAACGGGAAAGAGAAGTTATACAGTGAGAAAGTATTTACTGCCGTAAGCAGGGATAAATTATCAAAACTGAATGAATATCAGGTAATTTTACATAGAGGAATTATGTAACGAATGCATGACGGGTAAAGGGTCATAATATATATTGGCCAATGGTTGGACAGAAATTTTGGCAGACAATTTCACTAAATTTTATAGACATTAAGTGAAACTGTAATGGGAGGAAAAGTAAAAATGCTATTGAAAATTACAATACCAAATAAAATTCAATTTAGGGTCATTCCTGATTTTAGAAGTATCCTATTTAACGGTCATGGCGATATACATTATATTGGTGGCGCTGAAGTTCTTCCCGCACCGCTTGATGCAATCAGGGAAGCGGAGGAAATTGCCAAACTTGGAACGGAATACGATACTGAGGCAAAATCCATTTTGGTTGAACATAATTTAAGACTGGTAGTGTACATAGCCAAGAAATTTGATAATACCGGGGTAGGGGTTGAGGATTTAATATCCATTGGTACCATCGGTTTAATTAAGGCCATCAATACTTATAATCCGGATAAAAACATTAAACTGGCAACCTATGCATCCAGATGTATTGAAAATGAAATATTAATGTATTTGAGAAGAAATAACAAAACTAAACTGGAAGTGTCCATTGATGAACCCTTAAATGTGGATTGGGATGGCAATGAACTGCTTTTATCCGATATTCTGGGAACAGAAGAGGACGTCATTTATAAAAATATTGAAGAAGAAGTAGATCGAAAACTGTTAGGGAAAGCCCTTTCAAAATTAAGTGAGAGAGAGAGGATCATTGTCCAGCTTCGCTTTGGCCTTAATACAGAGGACGGCAATGAGCGGACTCAAAAGGAAGTAGCGGATTTATTAGGTATATCCCAGTCCTACATATCAAGATTGGAAAAGAAAATTATCAAACGTCTGAAAAAAGAAATGCTTCGGCTGGAATAATTTATTAATTTTATTTTTGGTTTTTTAACATATTTTTTCTTTGAAATTGAAATTTTTACAAGTTGGCTTTTTAACTCAAAAAAAGGAAATTATTACATCTGGTATAACCGTATAAAGAGAACCCAAATAGTGAATCATTAATTTAGAAATATGATTTGGGAGGTTTCAATATGGCTCTTTATAAGGTAGAAATATGTGGCGTAAATACATCGAAATTACCATTACTGAACAATAGTGAAAAAGAAGAATTGTTTAAGCGTATATTGAAGGGGGACAAAGAAGCCAGGGAGTTATATATAAAAGGCAATTTGCGCCTGGTATTAAGCATCATTCAGCGTTTTTCCAACAGTAATGAAAATGTAGATGACTTATTTCAAATAGGTTGTATCGGACTTATGAAGGCAATTGATAATTTTGATATTACTCAGAATGTCAAGTTCTCAACGTATGCAGTACCCATGATAATTGGGGAAATCAGAAGGTATTTAAGGGATAACAACAGTATTCGGGTCAGCCGTTCCTTAAGAGATACTGCATACAAAGCGATTTATGCCAAAGAAGCTTTATTAAAAAAGAATGACAAAGAACCTACCGTCTGCGAAATTGCCGAGGAAATCGGTATGAGCAAAGAAGATATCGTATTTGCTCTGGATGCAATTCAAAGTCCGGTATCTCTTTATGAACCGGTATATTCTGAAGGCGGCGATACTTTATATATAATGGACCAGGTAAGTGATAAGAAAAACAAGGAAGAGAACTGGGTTGAAGAAATCTCTTTAAAAGAAGCCCTGTCTAAATTATCAGAACGGGAGAGGAATATTATTGAACTCCGTTTTTATGAGGGTAAGACACAGATGGAAGTTGCAAAAGAGATCTGTATCTCACAGGCCCAGGTATCCAGACTTGAAAAATCAGCCTTAAAAAGCATGAAAAATTATCTGGTACAATGAAAACTAAAATCACCAGGTTAGATAAGCAATGTGTATAAAAATGAATAAACAGGTTTGATATTTTTATGAATTATCTGTTTTCCCGGAGAAAACGTAATTTAATGAATATCAAACCTGTAATTTTGATAGTTTATAAAAACGCAGATTTTATCAATGCTTTTTCAGCATCTATATCTACCAGTATGACATCCGCACCGATTTGCTTGATGCAGGTATAATCAATTACATATTCCTGATCTCTCCCTAGAATTCCCCATATTTTACAGGGACCGGGCACAATCAGCCGGACAACGATACCGGTATGTATATCTATCTCTATATCACAGATATAGCCAAGTCTTTCACCATCTCTGCAGTTAATTACTTCTTTATCCTTTAATTCGCACATTCTCATACAGCAAACACCTCAAGAATAGGTTTAGACCGGTATTTTTATAAATATATGTTTCGTATATTGGATATATGTAGAAAATGACTTGACCAAAAAGCAAAACTTCAATATAATCGAGTTATAATAATATTATTTTAATGGAATATAGATGAACAGAGTGATACTTATAAGTTTTACTTAAATATGACATTAATATATAAACCAGAATAATGATGTAAAATAAGTGGGATAAAGAAAAGAGGGATTGCAATGAAGTGTCCATTTTGCGGAAAAGAAAATACAAGAGTTATCGACTCAAGGCCTGCGGATGATAACAGTTCCATTCGAAGAAGACGGCAATGCGATGAATGTACGAAGAGATTTACCACTTATGAAAAAGTAGAAGCAATACCTTTAGTCGTTATTAAAAAGGATAATAACAGGGAACCTTATGACCGTGCTAAAATAGAAGCAGGGGTTTTCCGCTCCTGCCATAAAAGGCCTATCTCTGTGGATCAGATAAATGCGTTGGTAGATGAAGTGGAAAATGCCATCTTTAATTTAGAGGAGAAAGAAGTTCCCAGTTCCATTATTGGTGAAATTCTTATGGACAAATTAAAAGATCTGGATCCGGTAGCTTATGTAAGATTTGCTTCTGTATACCGGGAATTTAAAGATGTCAATACCTTTATGAATGAATTAAAGAAAATATTGGATACTTAATTTAGCAGGCAGAAAATTGATGATATTTTTATATCGAAACAATGGTTTCTGAGAACATTACAGGTTCCTTTTGTGAAATAAAAAAGACTTGTAAGCTCTCAGGTTCTTTGTTATACTAAAAACTGGATGGTGTGTCCTTCCTTGTGAGAGACAGGGAAAGGAGCAAATATGTTCAGTAAAGCACTCAGTGCCGCCGTCAGCGGAATAGACGGCACAATTGTATCCGTGGAAGCAGATGTCAGTGACGGTTTACCGGTTTTTGACCTGGTAGGTTATCTGGGATCTGAAGTCAGGGAGGCAAGGGAAAGGGTTCGAATATCCTTAAAGAACTCCGGATACCGTCTCCCTGCCAAAAGAATTACAATAAATCTATCTCCCGCAGATCTTCGCAAAGAAGGTACTGCCTTTGATCTTCCTATTGCAGTCGCAATTCTAACCGCTTTCGGTTATATTCCCCAGGAAACACTGGAAAGTACATTATTAATTGGTGAAATGAGTTTAAATGGTGAAATTAATAAAGTAAACGGTGTACTGCCCATCGTATATACTGCCTATAAACTCGGATTTAAACGCTGCATCGTTCCGGCTGGTAACGGGAAGGAAGGAGCAGCCGTCAGAGGAATTGACGTATACGGAGTAAAAAATCTGCAGGAAGCCGTAGATTTTCTAAATAACGGACTAACCCTGGAGCCATGTTTTGTCAGAAAAGAAGATAGAAACACCAACAAAGACGAGACGAACTTCTTGGATTTTTCCGATGTTACCGGACAAGAACTGGCAAAACGGGCCATTGAGATTGCCGCTTCCGGAATGCACAATATATTGATGGTTGGCCCGCCCGGATCCGGTAAAACCATGCTGGCTAAGAGAATACCTTCTATTTTGCCGGTACTGTCCTTTGAAGAAAGTCTGGAGATATCAAAGATCTACAGTGTATCGGGTCTGTTAGATAACAAGATGTCTCTGATCGAAAAAAGACCCTTCCGTTCGCCTCATCATACCATAACCTCCGCAGCCCTGGCCGGCGGCGGACGGAGTCCCATGCCGGGTGAAATCAGCCTGGCTCATCTCGGAGTCCTGTTTCTGGACGAATTACCTGAATTTAACCGCAATACCATTGAAATATTAAGACAGCCTTTAGAGGAAAACGAAGTTACAATCGCAAGGCTTAGCGGAACCTGCCGTTATCCGGCGGACTTTATGCTGGTAGCCGCCCTAAATCCCTGCTCCTGTGGATATTATCCCGACCGGAACTTATGTAACTGTTCGCCAAATCAGGTTAAGCGTTATCTTGGAAAGATCAGCAGACCCCTGCTGGACCGGATTGATATCTGTATCGAAGTCTTACAGGTAAATTATAAAGAACTTGAAAAACAGAAAGCCGCTGAATCGTCTGAAGCAATAAGAACCAGGGTTATGAAGGCAAGAGAAATTCAATTAAACCGTTATGCAGAGGAAAGTTTCTATTTTAATTCACAGCTAACGCCAAAGACCATCAGCCGGTATTGCAAGCTTGGTGAGGAGGAACAATTACTGCTGGAGAAAGCCTTTACCAAATTAAACTTAAGTGCAAGAGCTTATCACCGCATCTTGAAAGTATCCAGAACAATTGCAGACCTGGACAGTTCGGAGATGATTAAGGCCAAACATCTAAGCGAAGCAATCTGCTATCGCAGCCTCGATAAAAAATACTGGGGGGAATAGGTTGAAAAAACGAAATACAGTTTTTCAACATCTTGATTTGTACGTGCGCCTAAGTGTACAGATGGGAGTTAAGAACTGTATTTTTACATCAAAGTTTATCAAGTGTATGATCAACCCTATTAATATAGAAGAAAGTGCTATCAAAAACTGAAAACAGGTTGAATTAAAAGGCTGCGGTATGCATCGGTTAAGCAGGAAAGAAAAGAAAACAAAAGAAAGGAATGCCACAGGTTGATTCTTTATATTTAAATCTGCGGCAATAACACATCATTGGACAACCGTGTTATACAGGGGTTTAGGTTAAAAAAACGAAATACAGTTTTTCAACATCTTGATTTATACGTGCGCCTAAGCGCACAGATGGGAGTTAAAATGACATCAAAAGAATATTGGTTTTGGCTATGCAATCTGGAACAGGTCGGTATAAAAAAGATCCAGTTATTACTTGAGTTCTTTGGAACACCGGAGGAGATTTACCGGGATAACGGAAAAGGCCTGGACCAAATAAAATTATTATCCGTAACAGATAAAGAAACTATTTTAAAAAGTAAATTGGAAGAAAGAATACAGGAAAATTATGCTAAACTGGCAAGCAAAGGCATATATTTTGTTACGAAAGAAGAGGACCAGTATCCATCACAACTGCATAATATATATAATCCGCCTTTTGGTTTGTATATAAAAGGGATGCTTCCCAGAGAGGACAAAATCAGCATTGCTATAGTGGGTGCGAGAAACTGCTCCGATTACGGAAGGGAGACAGCCAGATATCTGGCTGCTGAGCTGGCTGGGCATGGCATTCAGATAATCAGCGGTCTGGCCAGAGGGATCGACGGCTACGCTCATGAAGGAGCTCTTGCGGCAGGAGGAAGTACATTTGGCATTGAGGGGTGTAGCGTAGACATCTGTTATCCAAAGGAGAATTTTAATTTATATTTGAAAATGCAAGCTAACGGAGGAATTATATCGGAATATGGACTTAACTGCAATCCCAGACCATACAATTTTCCAATGAGAAACCGTCTTATAAGTGGATTGTCCCATGGAATTCTGGTAATTGAAGCCAAAGAAAAAAGTGGTTCATTAATAACAGCTGACATGGGATTGGAACAGGGAAAAAATATTTATGCTGTTCCGGGTCGCTGTATGGATCTATTAAGTTCAGGTTGTAATAATCTGATTAAAATGGGGGCAAAATTAGTCACGGGACCGGAAGATATACTGGAAGATTACGGGCTTAATTATAAAAATTGTAAAAACCAATTGAAAAAAAATAATAAATTACTTGAAACCAAAGAAAAAATAGTGTATGCTTGTCTAAGTTTCTTACCAAAGCATATGAATGAAATTGCTGGAGAGACTAATTTAAGTATAGTGGAATTAACTGAAATACTAATGCAGCTGGAATTAAAGAATTATATCAGACAAGTAAGAAAGAATTATTATGAATATATAGTTTAAGGGGAATATGTTTTGAAAGGTAATGGGACTTTCAGTGTATTCCTGATGATTTTTATAAGGAAAAGTGTAAACCAGATAAGGGGAGTGGCTATATGTCAAAAAATCTAGTAATAGTGGAATCACCGGCGAAAGCAAAAACAATTAAGAAATTTTTAGGAAGTAATTATGAAGTAATTGCTTCTAACGGACATGTGAGGGATTTACCAAAGAGCCAGCTGGGAATTGATGTTGAGAATGATTATGAACCTAAATATATAACGATCCGGGGTAAGGGAGATCTTCTGGCTAAAATCAGAAAGGAAGTCAAAAAGGCGGATAAAGTATATCTTGCGACTGACCCTGACCGTGAAGGAGAAGCAATCTCCTGGCATTTGTCAAAGACATTGAAACTGGAGGCTGGTAATGCCAGCCGAATTACTTTTAACGAAATTACAAAGAATGCAGTAAAATCTTCTATAAAACAGGCAAGGGATATTGATATGAATCTGGTAGACTCCCAGCAGACCAGAAGAATCCTTGACAGAATGGTTGGATACACTATAAGTCCTCTTTTGTGGGCCAAAGTAAAAAGAGGTTTAAGCGCCGGCCGTGTCCAATCCGTCGCACTGCGTATTATCTGTGACCGGGAAGATGAAATCAATGCCTTTGTACCGGAAGAATACTGGAATCTGGAAGGTGTGTTTCAGGTAGCAGGTGATAAAAATCCATTGACAGCAAAATTTGCCGGATATGGAAGTGATAAAATTACCATCCGCTCTGAGGCGGAGCTAAATGAAATATTAAAAAACCTGGAAAATGTCAAGTTTAAAATATCGGAAATAAAACGCGGGGAAAGACAGAAAAAAGCACCCCTGCCTTTTACAACCAGTACTTTACAGCAAGAAGCGGCAAAGACTCTGAATTATTCCACCTCCAAAACCATGCGGCTTGCGCAGCAGCTCTATGAGGGAGTTGATGTGGCGAATCACGGTACGGTCGGTTTGATAACTTATCTTAGAACGGATTCTGTACGAATCTCGGAGGAAGCCGATGCCTTAGCAAGAGAGTTTATCTCCGGAGCTTACGGTGAGGAATTTGTTGCGGATAAAGAGAAAGCTAAGGATAACGGAAAGAAAATCCAGGATGCTCATGAGGCTATAAGACCCACCTATGTTGATCTGACTCCGGTTGTCGTAAAAGAATCCTTAAGCCGTGACCAGTTCCGTCTATACCAGCTGATCTGGAAGCGATTTGTTGCCAGCAGAATGCAGCCGGCCAAATATGAGACCATATCAGTAAAAATAGATGGTAATGGATATCGTTTTACCACTTCCGGATTTAAATTGATATTTGACGGATATATGACCGTGTATACTACAGAAGATGATGAGAAACAGAACAGTACTATGCTGAAGAATCTGACGGAAGCGGCAGAACTTACCCTGACAGATCTAAATCATTCCCAGCATTTCACACAGCCCCCGGCTCATTATACGGAGGCATCTCTGGTGAAAACATTGGAGGAACTGGGAATTGGCAGGCCCAGTACTTATGCACCGACTATAACAACCATTCTGGCCAGAAGATATGTGGTTAAGGAAAATAAGAATTTATATATTACAGAACTGGGCGAAGTAGTAAACAACATTATGAAGCAGGCATTTTCAAGTATTGTGGACGTCAACTTTACTGCTAATCTGGAATCGTTATTAGACCGTGTTGAAGACGGATCCGTAGCCTGGAAAACTGTAGTGCGGAATTTTTATCCGGATCTGGATGCGGCAGTAGCCCATGCAGAAGAAAGTCTCGAAGAGATAAAGATTGAAGATGAGAAAACCGATATAATCTGTGAAGAATGCGGACGTAATATGGTAATTAAATACGGTCCCCACGGAAAATTCCTGGCCTGCCCTGGATTTCCCGACTGCCGCAATACAAAACCTTATCTCGAAAAAATCGGTGTCGCCTGCCCCTTCTGCGGAAAAGATGTTGTTATCCGTAAAACCAAAAAAGGCAGAAAGTATTATGGATGTGAAAGTAATCCGGAATGCGAATTTATGACCTGGCAGAAACCATCTGAGCAAAGATGTCCAAAATGCGGCGGCTTTATGGTAGAAAAAGGAACGAGTTTAGTGTGCAATGATGAAAAATGTGGGTGTATTGTAGCGAAAAAATGATAATTCAGTTAATAATAACAATTTTTTTGGTAAATGTGTTTCGGAATCAGTGAATAACTATTGTTTTTATGAAAAATCTATGGTAAGATTTATCTGATAACACAATTATTATGCGTATGCGTTTATATTATGTGAATTAGTACAGCTGGATACTAAGAGAAAGATAAGTATCAAATCGGTGGGGGTACTGGGAGGATGTTTCATGAGCGTACAGTTGCTAGATAAGACAAGAAAGATTAACAAACTATTGCACAATAATAATTCCCATAAGGTTGTCTTTAATGATA
>JAEZSL010000136.1 GCA_023443925.1 Bacillota bacterium
CGGATTTTTTATTGTAATCTTTAAGATATCTCCCCTGAAATGTCTGGTGATTTCATATCCGTCCCAGGAAGCGGGAATAGAAGGATCAACCTTAAGACCATCAAAATCCGGAATAATACCTAATATAAACTGGGTAATTGCAACGAAATTCCAGGAAGCGGTTCCGGTAAGCCAGGAATTCTTAGCTTCGCCAAAACGCTTTGCATCTTTGCCGGCTACCATCTGGGAATATACATAAGGTTCCACTCTGTGGATTTCACTGTATTCTTCCGTGTAGGCCGGAGCGATTCTGGAATAATAATCAAAGGCTTTGTCTCCGCGGCCCACAACTGCTTCCGCACACATGATCCAGGCATTATTATGGCAGAAGATACCTGCATTTTCTTTATAACCTGCCGGATACGTAGAGATTTCACCGTATTCCACATAATATTTTGTAAAGGCCGGATTATTCAGAACAAGGCCGTATTTTGTGCCAAGTCTTTCGTCCACTGCATCAAGTGCTTTGATTGCCTTACCGTCATCGATACCACAGCCGCCCATGACACAAAAACCCTGGGACTCTATGAAAATCTTGCCTTCTTCACATTCGTTGCTGCCGACTTTCTTACCATAATCATCGTATGCTCTCAGGAACCATTCACCGTCAAAGCCGTGTTTCATAATAATATCTTTCATTTTATTCACTTCTGTATTGGCTCTGTCTGCTTCCTCTTTATTCCCGGTCTTATCCATCAGATCGGCATATTCCTTGCCGATATAAACAAACATACCCGCGATCATAACGGATTCGGCTACCCTGCCGTCTTTGCTGGTGGTTGTCTGGAAAGATTCTCCCGGTTCCATGGAAAAACAGTTAAGGTTCAGACAGTCATTCCAGTCCGCTCTTCCGATTAGGGGCAGACCGTGAGGGCCAACATTTAGAATAACATGATCAAAGGCTCTCTTTATATGATCGGACAGAGGTGTTGCTTTACTGTCATCATTATCAAAAGGAGTCATTACATCTAAAATACTATAATCGCCGGTTTCCTTAATATAAGCCACTACGGCAAGAACCAGCCATAACGGATCGTCGTTGAAATTACCGCCGATCTCATCGTTTCCTCTTTTGGTTAAAGGCTGGTACTGGTGATATGCACCGCCATCCTCTAACTGGGTAGAAGCCAGGTCAATGATTCTCTCTCTGGCACGGTCCGGAATCTGATGAAGAAAGCCTAACAAATCCTGGTTAGAATCACGGAAACCCATACCTCTTCCGATACCGGATTCAAAATAAGAAGCGCTTCTGGATAAGTTAAAGGTTACCATACACTGATACTGGTTCCAGATATTTACCATCCGGTTTAATTTATCATCCTGGGAGCAGATGGTGTATTTTGAAAGTAGACTGTCCCAATAAGCCGCCAGTTCGTCAAGAGCTTTATCAACTGCTCTGCTGTCGGCAAACTTTGCAATCATGGCTTCTGCTTTCTTCTTATTAATAACATTCTTGGATTCCCACTTATCTTCCAGCGCATTCTCCACATAACCTAAGATAAATACCAATTCTTTTGCTTCACCTGGCTTTAGTGTAATCGAAAGGCTGTGGGAAGCGATGGGGGACCAGCCGTCCGCTACGGAATTATTTGACTTGCCTGCCGCAACTGCCTGGGGTTTCTCAAAACCATTATAAGTACCAAGGAAACTCTCCCTGTCGGAATCAAAACCGTCAATGGGTGCATTTACAGAGAAGAAAGCATAATGATCCCTGCGTTCTTTATATTCTGTCTTATGGTAAATGACAGAACCTTTGACTTCCACCTCACCGGTATTGAAGTTTCTCTGGAAATTGGTCTGATCATCCTGGGCATTCCATAAGCACCATTCGATAAAGGAGAATAATTTAACTTCCTTTTCCTCACTGCCGGTATTCTTAACAACTACTTTGTGAACTTCTCCGTTAAAATCCAGCGGGACAAAAAAAGTAACTTCGGTTTCAATATCCTTTCTTTTACCGGTTATCTTCGTATAACCCATACCATGGCGGCACTCGTAGCTATCTAACTCCGCCTTGGCCGGTGCATATCCCGGTGACCAGATATCGCCGTTATCATATAAATAATAGTAACGACCTCCACCTAAATCCAAGGGTACATTGTTATAACGGAAACGGGTAATCCTTCTTAGCTTCGCATCCTTATAAAAGCTGTAACCTCCGGCTGTATTGGATATTAATGAGAAAAACTCCTGAGAACCTAAGTAATTAATCCATGGGTAAGGAGTCGTGGGGGTAGTTATAACATATTCTTTTTTTGCGTCATCAAAAAAGCCGTATTTCATATTTATTCTCCTTTTCTACAGAAGGCTGGTGATTTCACCATATCTGTGGTCTCACTAAAACTTTCGTTAATTATGATAATTTTTTTTTCGGATTTATGTAATCCAGAAACAACGATTTCTTAAGTTAACCCTGAGATGTATTGTTATTTTGCTGAATATAAGTACAAACCACGGCATAATTATATTATAATCTGCCAGTTATTTCAACTAGTATTATAAACAAAAATTTACACACTGACTTGTAAAATTTACAATAATATATCGAAACTTTCGTTATTTCTATATAATTCTTTATAATACGATTTTTATTTTATGATCACAATTGATATCAAAAGGCTTTTAACACGTCGAAACCTTTTCGTTCCTCTACCTGAATAATCAATTCCTTATTTTTGTATTTGTTTCCAATAAGGGTTTTTAAAGAATTCTAATGATATTCTAATTGACTTTATTATGCCCATCTGATACCATTTTTATGTTACTGTAGAAATTATGATTTTATTCATCAATAAACGACACCGGATTGTCTTCATTATTCGGGTATTGAGGTAATGGATCATATAGAAAATAAAAAAAGAGAGGTTCAAAATGGGAGATATGAACAATAATACAAATGACGGCAATGAATTAGATAACACTCCATTTACGCCGGACAATCAGGATACACCCAATACATATTCTGAGGATTTTGGAAATCAGGGTTATGAAAACCCAACAGAACAGACACAATTTAATGAATCTTTTTATCAGGATGGTTCTAATGAAACAACTTACGGACAAAGTTTCGCAACCGAACCGGAACAGACCCCCGGCAAAAAATCAAAATTTGGTGTTATTGCAGCGGTAATCGTAATTCTGGCACTATTATCAGGTTCAGTTTATGCTTTTGCTAACTGGAATACCTTTGCAAATACCTTTGCATTGATGACGAAGAGCCCTTTAAACTACTATGCCGGTATTGAACAGAAAGCATTGAATAAAGGTATAGATTCTTTAACGGAATCCTACGACAAATATATCGACCTTTACAATAAGCAAAAAGAGACCGGAATGGCACAGGATACGAATGTTAAATTAACGGTTAATTCACAGTTTACAGCTCTGATGGGATTAAACAATTTTGAGTCTTTGGAAGCTAAGATCTCATCCCTTGCAAAAGGAAATAAAGGAAAAGCATCCATTGGCATCTCATATAATGCCCAGCCCCTGGTTACCTTAAATACTCTTATGGATTCCCAAACCGGAGATCTCTATACAAGTATTCCGGAGCTAAGCAGTGCCTACCTATTATTTTCCTTGAATGAAATTATGGAATCTTCCGGTGAAGATTACGGTAATTATGTAAATGAAATGGAAACCTTGCTTACAAACGAAACCCTGTCACCAGATGTCCTTAATGCTTTATTAAAGAAATACTCCTCTATCGTAGTTAAGAATATTGATAATATGACTTTAGATAAGAATATAAAGCTGACAGCATCCGATATAAATGGTACTTATAATGTGCTGACTTCTGAGCTGAACGGGGAAGATATAACTAACATATCTGCTGCTATATTAAATGAAGCGAAAAATGATGACCAGTTAAAAAATCTGTTCGTAACATTACAGGTATGTACCGCAGATGAATATGCCTCATTGATTGATGATGCCCTTACTGAGATAAACAGTACCAAAGAAGCCTATCTTGATACTTCAGATTCAGTTTTTATGCGTGTTTATGTAGATAAAGCCGGAAGAATTATAGGCCGTGAGTTTACCTCCTCTATAGCGGATTCTTCCAAGGATTCCTCTTTAGATGCCAATGCCACCAGCGGTGGTTACTATCTGGTAAATAACGGAAATAAAATCGGTATAAAAGGCTGGATGAAGGAAGACGGACAGAATATCCTTGACTTTAGCGCCGGTGGTTCCGTATCTGCAAAGGGTTTTACTGGTAAATCCGTATTAAGTTTTTCGGAGTACAATTACGGATATGACGACTATACAACCTACACCTTAGATATTGCTGCTGAGGATGTAAAAATGACAACGGACAAAGGCTATGTTAACGGTAAATTTACAATTACTTCTGATCTTTTTATGGGTGCCAATATCATTCTTGACTGTAAAGCCGAGGATAAAACACAGAATGTAAAACTCCAGCTTCAATACGGCGGAATTGATGCAGGTGCCATAGAGATTACCAGCACAGAAGGCACTTATCAGGATTTTGAGTTACCCTCCGAGAATGACCAGATATACGATGGAGTAAATGACATCTACTCTTACATGGGAACGGCAGACTTCGAAGGTCTCTTTTCCAAAGTGGAAGAGGCTACCGGCGTGGATTTAAGCAGTTTATTGAGTTCTCTGTTATTTAATTCTTCATACTAGCTCCCATGCATAAATCATCTGCTGGCAGATGATTTACTGCCTCCAATCAGGGTGTGAATTATCCACTTCATAATTCACACTAGCTCCCATGCATAAATCATGGTGTGAAATTTCTTTTATTTCACACTAGTAAAATAATAAATAATTAAAATCAGGAAATGGTGTAAAATTCAAAATTCCGAAAAGGATTACCTGCCAAACGGGTAATCCTTTTCAGAAATATGATTTTGCGCCATTGTTTTTTTTATGAATATTTAAGAATTAATTTCTTTTTTTTGTCACATGATTATGGTAAACTAGTTCTAATGTAATCAAATTGATTTATAGACTTTATTTGAAAAGAGGGATCCTTTGTGCTTGAGAAAAATCAATTAAAAAATTCTGTCCTTGACGATTCTGCGGAACTATATAAACCCCGGCAAGAACAGACCGAAAAGCAAAAAATGAGCCAAATGACTTTTAAGGAGAAGGTAACCTATTTTAATAATTATTACCGTACAACAGTTATCGTAGCCATTATTGCAATAGCCGTTACCGGTTATTTTATTTATAGTATCGTGTCACCAAAGCCCGAAACCATATTATATGCTGCTATCGTTAACTCCAACCTAGAGCCGGAGGCCGCTTCTAAAATGCAGGAGGATTTTGGTAAAAGGATTAATATTGATCCCAAAACCCAGGAAGTTATGTTTGACGTTTCCTTCTACCTGGGTGGCAGCGGGAACCCATCCGAGTATTCATTATCCACTGAGCAAAAACTAAGCACATACCTTTTTGCAGGGCAGATTGATGTTATGATCGCACCGGAATCAGTTTTTGCTAATTATGTTAACATTGGCAGCTTCAGTAAACTGTCGGAAGAACTGCCTACCGATTTATTAACCGAACTCACCGACTCCTTTTACTATTCTGATACAAAAGATGATCCTGCTACCGGAGCCTATGGCATCTATCTGGACGGAGCAAAGCTATACAATGAAAAAGGTGTCCTGATGGATAAACCGGTACTTGGTATCATAACGAATTCAAAATTCAAACAAAATGGCGTAGAATTTATTAAATACCTGTTTGGTATGGAATAAGAATAAAGGAAGGGTTTTGCAAAATAGATAATATAATCTATGATGCAAAACCCTTTTTCTTTGTTTGAAACAAAAGAGCATGTTGCATTATAGACTTTAAATTCTATAACGCAACATGCCATATCTATTATCTCTGTCCGATATCCGGACTTTTCTCTATTTTGCTGTAATATATCCCTGGGCTTTTAATAGTTCTGCAATGAGTACTGCTCCGCCGGCCGCACCACGAACCGTATTGTGGGAAAGACCTACAAATTTATAATCATATACCGTATCTTCACGAAGTCTGCCAAAGGAAACACCCATTCCATTCTCATAATCCCTGTCGAGATTAGCCTGAGGACGGTTATCCTCTTCCAGGTACTGTATAAACTGCTTTGGTGCACTGGGAAGTTCTAATTCCTGGGGCAGTCCTTTAAATTCTTTCCAGGCTTTTAATATCTCCTCTTTGGTGGGTTTTTTCTCAAAGCTGACAAATACAGCAGCGGTATGTCCGTCCGTTACCGGTACCCGGATACATTGGGTCGTAATCAGAGGCGCACTTGCTTTTACAATCTGACCGTTCTCTACTTTACCCCATATTCTTAAGGGCTCCTGTTCGCTCTTTTCTTCTTCCCCGCCAATATAAGGAATCACATTATCAATCATTTCCGGCCAGTCTTTAAAGTTCTTGCCGGCTCCTGAAATAGCCTGATAGGTAGTGGCTACCACTACTTTGGGACCGAATTCTTTTAAAGCATGCAGAGCCGGTGTATAGCTTTGTATGGAACAGTTGGGCTTAACTACAATAAATCCTCTTTCCGTTCCCAGACGTTTCTTTTGTGAAGGAATCGCCTCTAAGTGTTCCGGATTTAATTCCGGCACTACCATAGGAACATCCGGTGTCCATCTATGAGCACTGTTATTGGATACAACAGGGGTTTCTGCTTTGGCATACGCTTCTTCAATGGCTTTGATTTCATCTTTTGTCATATCAACAGCACTGAATACAAAGTCTACTTCGCTGCTTACCGCTTCAACTTCATTCACGTTTTTAACGATCATTTTTTTCACTGCTTCCGGCATGGGAGTAGTCATCTTCCATCTGTCTCCCACCGCTTCTTCATATGTTTTTCCTGCGCTTCTCGGACTGGCAGCAATAACAGCCACCTCAAACCAGGGATGATTCTCCAGTAATGCGATAAAACGCTGTCCTACCATTCCGGTACCGCCTAAAATACCAACTTTCAACTTGCTCATATTAACCCTCCCGAAAAATTACTTCCTACAAATATATGCTGCTGACTCTAAACTGTTGTACGACATTTTTCTTGTTTTGTATTTCTGCCGCGAACATTTGTCTTTGCAGTGAATATATCTTACTCTTAATATCTATAAAAATCAACTATTTTCTATTAAATATTCATTTTTTGTGAATATTGATGAATGAAGGTTACTCTTGATATAATCTGTTGGTTATTTTTCATTTGTTAAAAACCGCATTTTACCAGTCAGTTTCCGTGGAACGGGTCCAATCTGTTCGTCATCAAAATCCATCTTTTCTCTCATGGCATGGGTTAGCTTGGAGGCGCAATCCGGACAAAGTCTTCCGGATCTTATATCAATGGAGCACATTTCGCATTTAATGAAGATAGGGGAATTTTCCGGTATTTCAAGTCTTCCTTCTCTTAAATACTGGTTAATCCGTTCCAGGCTGATTCCGGTTTTCTCCGAAACTTCCATGGCCGGTGCCGTACCGTTCTCAAAGATATAGTCCTTTACTTTCTTAAAATCTTCTTCATCGGCCTTTTTACACATAGGACAATAGAAATGCCCGTAACCCAAATAGGTAAACATTCTTTTGCATCTTACACAGACCTTGGTTTCACCTATTTTTCCGTTTTCAATAAGCTTAGAAGCAATGATTTTCCGGGATTCTCTCATAGCCCAACCTCCTTAACCAAATTCAGTCAACGTCTACCTATATCCTATTATAGCTGTTTTCAGGGATTAGTCAATGAAAGGGATTCCAGATAACCGGATAAAAGATTTTCCAGCCCCTGATAGCTTTCAATTTCGTTTACATGCTGTCTTAGTCTGGCAGCCAGAGGATAACCGGTGGTATACCAGGCCACATGTTTACGCATCTCCCTGATACCAATATATTCACCTTTATATTCTATGGATAATCTGGCATGGCGAAGCATCATCTTAACAGCTTCGTCCACAGAGGGTTTTTCTCTCTTCCTGCCGGTTTCCAGATATTCCTTAATCTGTCTGAACAACCACGGGTTACCTCTGGCTCCCCTTGCAACCATAATCCCGTCAACACCGGTTTCTTCTATCAGACGCTTTGCATCTTCCGGGGTAAAGACATCTCCGTTACCGATAACCGGTACCGAGACTGCCTCTTTTACAGCCCGTATTATATTCCAGTCTGCTTTGCCGCTGTAATACTGCTCTCTGGTTCTCCCGTGCACCGCTATGGCTGCGGCGCCGTTTGCTTCCGCTATTTTAGCGATTTCCACAGCGTTGGCTGTGGATTCCGTAAAACCTTTACGGATCTTGACCGTCAGGGGCTTTTTGATTGCAGTTGAAATTGAATGCACAATTTCCCCCACTAACTTTGGGTCCTTCATTAATGCCGACCCTTCAAAGTTATTTACCACTTTGGGAACCGGACAGCCCATATTAATATCCAGGATATCAAAGTTGCGGTGTTCGATCCGTTTTGCAGTTTCACTCATGATATAAGGGTCCGCACCAAATAACTGGAGAGCTACGGGACGCTCATCCTCTGATACCATAAGCAGATTTTCCGTATTTTTATTATTAAATTGAATGCCTTTGGCACTGACCATCTCTGTGTAGATCAGATCTGCCCCCTGTTCCTTACACAGGATACGAAATGGCAGGTCTGTTACACCTGCCATGGGACCTAGTATCAAGTTTCCATTGATTTTAACATTTCCTATCTTTAAACTCATCTAAGAACTCCTTTGTATCTATTTACCTCTGCATTTGTTATAAATAATTCGTAATCCCTTTAAAGTCAGAGTGGGATCATAAATCTGTATAACATCCGTTGATTCCGCTATAATTTTCCCCAAACCGCCGGTGGCTATGACCTTCATGCCGGGGATACCGGATTCTTCGATTATTTTCTTCACTATATATTCGGTTTGGCCAATATAGCCGTATACCAGACCTGCCTGCATACTGGTTATGGTGTCCTTCGCCAGAATGGAGGACGGTTTTTTTATCTCAATCTCCGGGAGTTTTGCGGTTTCATTCCATAAAGCGTCTGCAGAAATTCGGATGCCGGGACTTGTAACACCGGCCAGAAAAGATCCGTCCCCAGAAATCAGGTCATAGGTTGTAGCAGTACCGAAATCAATGACAATTAACGGTCCGCCGTAAATATCATAAGCTGCAACTGCATCAACTACCCGGTCCGCACCAATCTCTTTGGGATTGGCGGTCACCATTTTGATACCGGTTTTTGTCCCGGCGCCTACTTCGATGGGTATTAGATTCAGATATTTAATGATACTATTTTTTAAGGAATGCATAATACCCGGAACAACACTTGCAATAATTACAGCCTCTATATCAGCCGTATCTACTTTCCGGTTACTTAATATATTACAGATAGTAATTCCGTACTCATCGGAGGTCCTGGGAGTTTTGGTTGTCATGCGGAAATTGGCAAGCAACTCATCTTCCTTAAATATTCCAAGCGTTATGTTGGTATTTCCAACATCAATAACCAATAACATATAAGACTCCTTTCTAATTTGTACACTCACTCATTTATAAAAGAGATGCCGCACCCCGTTACATCTCCAGGTCTTCACCCAGTAAAAAGACACGGTAAAAAAGTTCCAGTGATTCTAAGAGTTCAGCCCGATTCCGCTGGATTTCCTTAATCTTTAATACACTGCCAATCTCATCAAATAGAATATCTCCTTCGTCACAGGTTACATTAAGCATCAGGGTGCCCTCTTCATCAAACTCCAGTGTCAGGATACCGCCTACCTCTTCCGTATATAGAACACACATTATTTTAAGATCTTCCTTCACACTATCGGGAAGAGCACTAAAGTCTTCATTTAGATAGTACTTCTGTTCATATGCACTGCTGGCACATAAAACCACTTTGTCTGAATACATTTATATTTCCTCCTAAAAACAACTTATTTTACTTCGACTCCGCCCAGAATACAGGTCCCCCGTATGAAAATAGTATGGTGATCCTCCGTCGGATTATACGATGCTACCATTTTATTTTCCACCCCGCCTAAGATAGGTGAGCAGTTCAGCACTACTTTTACATTGCGCGGAACATAAACATCCACACCGCCCAGAATACAGGTAGTATCAATAATAACATCATCATTTATAATGGCATTTCTTAAGTCCAGCTGGACGTTGCCTAATATGGACGTAATATCCGCCCCAATAAATTCTTCATCCACAAACTGAATATTACGGCTGCTTAAAAAGCCGGTATAGTGATTATAGCCGCCGAATCCGCCCCGGTAACCGTCCTCACGGCGGAACTGGTCTCCCATATGATTTGAGCCGCCGTTATAACCGCTGCCACCGCCTTGATTCTGACCGTTTTCCCCAGTGTTATCATATTCGCGTCTTTGGCTGTAACCCTGGTTTTGGTTATAACCATGGTTTTGATATTCATTCTGGCTTTGATTCTCATTCTGGTTCTGATAGTCATTCTGGCTTTGATTCTCATTCCAATCCTGATTAAAGCCCTGGTAATCCTCATCATGGTAGCCGTAGTCCTGATCAGCTTCCCGGTTTTCGTAACTGTCACCCTCCCCGCTGCCATATTCACGTCTTACATATTCTCCCCTGCTAGTTCTTTCCTTTTTAAATAAAAATGAAAAACCAATTACCACAAAGATCAGAGCAATAATCAGTCTGGGGAATGTATACCAGTTAATAAAACCTTGCACGGAAGCCAGCAGCAGAACTCCTATGCCAAGACCGAAAAGAGAGGCTGTCCGGTTTTCACCATCAACCAGTCCTATGGCACTTGGTACAATAATAAATAAGGTCCACCAGCCCGGAAAGTAAATATTAAAATCAAATACTCCTACTGCTCTTCCTGCCAGTGCAACACCTAGTAGAACAAAAAAAACACCCCACAATGCTTTTGACATTGAATTCTTCATTTTAACCTCTATTCTTGCACACGCTCTTTGTGCATATCAAGTTTGTTGTGCGCAAGCACAAACTTGCGGTTGAAAAATTTATTTTTCAACCTAACCTCTTTCCTGAATATTTAATCTTCGATTAAATATTCGATAATCAGTAGTTGGAAAAACAGCTTTTCGTTTTTTCAACCTAACTCCAATCTGTGCGCTTAAGCGCACTTATAAAATCAAGATTCTGAAAAACTGTATTTTGTTTTATCAGCCTAACACCCATGCATACCGCAAGTCTGCTTGCGGTACTGCCCAAATAAAGAAGTGTAAAATGTCCTTTATTTCACATAAACACCTATGCTTTTATCATATATGGAAAGGCTGAAGAATTCAAGTTACAAATGTCAGGTTATATTCATTAATCTTATTATCTCATAACAGCACAGCCGGTCTTTCCCTCCTTTAAACGTACTAATTATACATATCCATAAATACCCCGGACGGATACTTCGCCGGACACAATTGTTTTGATTACAGAGTTTTTTACACCTTGGCTTGTCTCTTCCGTCTGTACCAGTAATGCACCGCTTTCATTGATTCCCAGAGCCGTACCGGTATAGCCAGCGTTGTCTCCCAATATTCTGACCTGTCTGCCCAAATTGATTAAGGAAGCATTGTATTCTTCCGTCATCTCCTGCAGAGATTCCGTTTTTATAAACCGTTTAAAATATTGTTCCAAATATCCAATTATACAGGCGATAAGCTCCGTACGATCAACGTTGTCAGCTCCTTCCAGTTCCAGTGATGTGGCGGTAAGTTTCAGTTCTTCGGAAAATGATACCTGTTTTGCATTAATTCCCATACCAATTACAACACATTCCAGTTTTTCATTTACCGTACTCATTTCCGTAAGGATGCCACAGACCTTCTTTCCATGAATGATGATATCGTTGGGCCACTTTATATAACTTTTAATTCCCGTGACTTCCCGGATACCCTGATTAACCGCCAGGGCTGTTACTAATGTCAGCATTGCCGCATGTTCCGGCCGTATCTCCGGCTGCAGTACAAGGGACATCCAGATACCGCTGCCTTTTGGTGATCTCCAATACCGGCCAAGGCGGCCCCGTCCTGCATACTGCTGTTCCGCCACTACCAGTACCCCGTGGCTTCCAGCTTGCTTACCAAGCTTTTTGGCAGAGAGATTAGTGGAATCTATCTCATCATAGCAGACAACCCTTTTACCGAAACATTCTGTCTTCATTTTATTTTCTATGGATACCGGATCCAGTCTTTTATATTCCATATTATTATCCTTTCGTACAACACCGGTTCATTTGCCGTACAGTCCGCAACTATAGTTAAACAATCTGTTTGTCCTGTGTATATTTTTCTATACCGGCGCCGGTTGATCTGGCTGAAGCCTTACCGGTTTTATCAATTTCAAACCGTCACTCTATTAACAACACTCCGAAAAATAAGACCGTGATGATTCCTAGAATAAATAATAGAGAAAGGCTGCCCCAGAGTCAAGCTAAATTTTTAAACTCTTTGCGGCAACCTTATTTATAATTACATATAATTACTATAATTTCTCTTAACTTCTTATAGTTTCTCTTGAATTTTATAGCTTCTCTTAACTTCTTTATCGCTTCTCTTAACTTCTTATCGTATCCTATCGTTTTCTTATATTTTATAATATTATTGATGAATTTTGAATTTAATTTCTTCTTCTATTATAGCAGAAAAATTAATATAAGTTTGCTTTGCAATTTACTTATTTTATTGTCCCAGGGTGGCAACCATAACCGCTTTGATCGTATGCATGCGGTTTTCGGACTCGTCAAATACTACCTCAGCATACTTTTCAAATACGTCTTCCGTAACTTCATTTCCTTTCACCGCGGGCAGGCAGTGTAAAAATACCGTACTATCCTTACCGGTTTTGTCCATAAGTTCCTGGTTAACCTGATAAGGTTTTAAGACTGCAATCCGTTCTGCTGCCAGAGCTTCTTCCCCCATGGAACACCAGACATCCGTATAGATGGCATCCGCTCCCTTTACCGCTTCTAAATCATCCGTTATGGTAATGGTTCCCTGGGAAGCGTCTGCATAAATCTTGCAGGTTGAAACCAGACCTTCCTCCGGCCACAGGGATTGTGGTGCTAAAATAGTAAAATGAAGGCCTAATTTTGCTGCTCCGATCATCAGGCTGTTAGCCATGTTATTTCTTCCGTCACCGGCATATACCAGATGCAGACCTTTAAGTTGTCCGAACTGTTCCTTTAAAGTTAAAAAATCCGCCAGTATCTGGGTGGGATGATCGATATCGGTCAGACCATTCCAAACCGGAACACCGCTGTACTTCGCAAGCTTTTCAACTGTATCCTGTTTAAAACCCCGGAATTCGATTCCGTCAAACATTCTTCCCAGTACTCTTGCGGTGTCTTCGACACTTTCTTTATGCCCCAGCTGTATATCATCCTTGCCCAGATATTCCGGATGCCCGCCTTCATCAACACAGCCCACGGTAAATGCACATCTGGTTCTTGTTGAAGGTTTTTCAAATATCAGTGCAATATTCTTGCCTTTTAAACTGTTTCCGGTTATTCCCTGTTTTTTCTTTGCCTTCAAATCGGCAGCCAAATCGATTAAATATTCAATTTCTTCCGGTGTATAATCTTTTAATGTTAAAAAACTGCGTCCTTTTAAATTCATATGGATACCTCCCCACTGAAATGTAATTATTATTAATATGTATTGTTTATTTATACACTATACTTAATTTTTATACATTTGTCAAGAGGAGATTATTCTTATCAGGCTTTTATATATACTTATCAGGCTTTTATATATACTTATCAGGTTTTTATATGATCTATATATCATATGGTTTTTATATGATCTATATGGTTTTTATTTTTATATATCATATGGTTTTTATATATCTATATGGTTTTCATACGATCTACATAGTTTTCATAACTAAAACTTAAAACAAGCCTTCTCTGATTCCTGGCAAAGCGGTACTATTAAAATAGAGCATGGACCTAGTATGTGTTCATGCTCTTTTACTCCAAGCGGAATTCACAGATAAGCCGCTATTCTAACTTGTTAGAATAATTTCCATTCTGCTTTACATTATATCATGGCCATAATGCATATTCATGATCTTGTTGCTCCAATCGGATTACAAAAGTATGCAAACTTCATTCTGCTTTTGCATTATATCAAGACCATAACGCATATTCATGATCTTGTTACTCCAATCGGATTACAACAAGATTGCATGCCTCATTCCTCTTTGCATTATATCATATTATAATATCAGCATTTTTATAAGCAGCGAATGAAAGATCGGTAATTGATATCCTCTCTTTAACATCAGCTGATATTTTTCCCTTATTATATTAATTATTTCTCCTTCGGTATAGATGCGGTACTTAGGTATTCTCAAGCTTTTTGCACTTAGTTCCAGCAGCGCAATATATAAATCCTGGTATGTCCAGTCTTTACCCAATTTCAGAGTATTAGCAAGACCGGGACAGACGCCTTCCAAAAATTTTCTGTTATAAAGGGAACTGTTCGTGTAATCCTGTTTATAATATTCCAGCAGAGCCATCTTTGCCGCATCATTGCAGCGGAGTATTTCAGCAATGCATTCTTCCTCCGTAAGCCCGGCATTAATATAATAGATTTTACCTTTTAACGAACGCAGACATCTCATACCGTCGTAATAGCCCACTTCAATATTCCGTCTAATCTTATCCGGATTAAATTCCAAAATTCCTCCCAGATTAATTCGCGGGGCAATTTCTATAAGGTTGACATCCTTAGGAATTTTCACCGGTTTCTCTAACCCCATTCCGTAGATACGCACCACCAGAATATCTTTATAACCCCTGTTTATCAGCATATCAACCGGTACATTATTAAACATACCGCCATCCAGATATTTGAGTCCATTGAGTTTTTCATTATGAAAAGCCGGCAGGGAAGCACTGGCCAGCAAATAATCCTTAAGACTGCTTTTTTCAGCTTCTCTGGCAGTTATCTCCACTTCTTTCAATTTCGACATAAGGAAGGTGCCAAATACAAATTCAATGGCTGATTTACATATTTTATCTTCATCCACCAGTTCTTCAATCAACCTTTTCAGAGGACTGATATCAATACCGCCTTCCGAAAGGATTTTGGTGGTGTCCTTTGTTATTTCCTTTAGATTAAGCTTATGTTTCATCAGCTTATCCATCTGTTCGTCATTGACCTTCATAACAGAAGAATAAGTCAGCTTCATCCATAATTTTTCAGCTTCTTCGTAATTATCCATACAGATCAGGGCTCCGTTTAAGGCCCCTACGGATACCCCCGATACACCCCGGATTTTCAATCCGCATTCTATAAATGCTTTCCATACCCCAATCTGGTAAGCTCCTTTTGCGCCTCCGCCCTCCAGTACGATTCCGTATTCTTTCGATAAATCAATTGTTTTTTCCATTGGCTGCTCCTATTGCCTGCTTTTGCAAATGAGGACTGCAGCAAAGATTTTTTAACTTAAAATCTTTTTGCGGCAGTCCTCACGGTTTTATTTATCCGTAGACTGTTCATCCTCACCGGTGGTCACCCGGTGAACATAATCAGCGATTAAATTTTGTTCCAATATTTCTTTTGAAGTCTGTTTTAATGTAACAGCCCGTTTATAATCTTCTTCGTAAAGAGAAGCATCCAGGGATTGGCTGGTATTGATATCCCAGGCACGGCTTCCTTCAAAAACACCTTCTCTGGAAATTTCAAACATTACGTTATTATGAACAAAAGAACCTCCAAAGAGGTAGGCCGTAAAGGCTACGAAACCGTCTTTTGCATTTACCAGGTCCTGCCCCAATACGTAGGGCTGAACTATATCAATGTCCATTATGTTTGCTATGGTCGGCAGGAAATCAATCTGCCCGCCGGTTGTAGATACAGTCCTGCTTACACCGCTGCCCGGAACATGGATCAACATAGGTACTCTTAACATTTCATCGTAATCATAGGGTCTTCCCATATAATTCGTCATAACTTCGGCATTGTCATCCATACCCACATTCAGCCCGTGATGGTCACCATATAGTGCAATTACGGTATTATCATATAAGCCTGTGGCTTTTAAATCCTGAATAAACTGTCCGAAAGCTTCGTCCATATAACGAATGGTCTGAAGATAAGCTCCGAACTTAGTATCCACATCTTCCTCCTTTAACGAAAGGGTTGCATGCTGCGGATCAATAATAAACGGATGATGACTGGATAAGGTTATAATAAAGCTAAAAAACGGCTGTTTTTGTGTTTTAAACAAATCCACTGCCTGTTTAAACATGGATTTATCCGATATGCCAAGTCCGATGATATCCGTTGCATCCATATCTTCCATGCTGTAAAAATCCTCAAAACCCTGGCCGGGATATGCTGCTTCCCTGTTCCAAAACTCTCCCTTATAACCATGTATTGCAAAGGAACGGTATCCTTTATCCCGAAGCAGCCAGGGAAGTCCGTTATAAGTATTATCCGTATACAAGGTGTAACATTCCCTGTCAATAACCGGATATAAGCTGTTCATGGTAGAAAACTCGGCATCTGCCGTATTTCCTTTCCCGATATTACTGTAATAATGGTCAAAATATACCGTATCATTTTTAATAAAGGCATTCAGATTCGGAGTAATGACCTGTCCGTTATACTCCGCATTAATTACAAAATTCTGCAGTGCCTCAACCTGGATTACGACCAGATTCTTACCGGCACCAATTCCATGCAGCTGATTGCCCGGAGTTTCTGCAGCAACGTCTTCCACTGCATCCAAAACCTCTTCCGCCGGTACTTCATCCGTTACGATATTTTCCGTAAGTGCATTATAAACATCATTCACATGATTTGTAAAAAACTCCACACTGTTTACTTTGTCAATTGCAACACTATCAAAGGGATTTACAACCAGCAGGGCAAAAACGGCACATAAACCTGCGGCAATATACTTGATTTCTTTCTTAAAACTCCAGCCGTTTCTTTCCTTGTCATTCTGAATATGTTTTTTAAAATAGTAGTAAACAAAAGGTATATCCAGATACAATAGAAAACTTGCGGGAATTAGCGTTGCCACAAAACTGTCGGGCACCGCAGCCACATTGGCCGCCTGCCATAACTGCTTTATGGATACGGTTTGGTTATAATAATTATAATACATGGAATCCGCAAACATCAGCAGACTTAAAAGGCTGTACACAATCAAAAACAGCCCCTTTTTCCTCTTTAATTTACTTCTGCTGAAAGCTACGAAAATAATCCCCATGGCTAAAACGCTTAAAATGATAAATGTAATATCTTTCAGGTTTACATTAATTAAGTTGTAATATATGGCAAGCTTTGCTGCAAAAAGTAATAGGATCATATACGGCGATTGTAAAATTTTCTTCAGCCGGTGCATTCTACCTCACTCCTTTTTAACAAATAACTGTAACAAATTCTCCTCTTTCAGTTCCTATATATAATAGCTCATAGTTTTATCATTATCAAGGCCAGAATTCTTAAGTTTATCTTAAAAATACATGACAATAAAGCAGCATTGGTACCTGCACCCAATGCTGCCAAAATTATAAAAGAAATTTCAAAATCTTTTTATCCGTCCGTATCAAAGCCAAGAATAACATGCTTTAAGCCAATAACTCCTTGGCAGAACCGGATCTAATATTTTCCGAATTCCGCATCGCTTAGTTTAATTTTTGTCTTATCAATACCCGGTTTAGACTGGCTTTCTTTGGACAGACTGAGCCCGGTTGCTTTTTTATCGGGCATATTATTTAACATACCCATTATTTCCGGATTCATTTCTTTATTGGAAATGCGGCTTGCTGTATTGTATTTTAATTTAAATTTTCCTACCATTTCTTTTAACAGCATTGCCTGTCCTGATAATTCCTCGCCGGCGGCGGCACTTTCCTCCGAAGTAGCCGAATTCGTCTGAACTACCTCCGATACCTGCTGGATTCCAAGGTTTATCTGTTCAATACCCAGAGCCTGTTCATTGGATGCGGTGGCGATATCTCCTACCAGCGCGGCAGCTCTTTCGATTCCGGTTACAATCTGGGCTAGTGCCTGGGCAGTTTCCTTTGCAATTTTAGTTCCGCTGTCAGCTTTTTTAATGGAACCTTCTATCATTTCCGTGGTCTCTTTTGCTGCATTGGCAGACCGCGCCGCCAGATTCCTTACTTCTTCCGCCACAACGGCAAAACCTTTACCGTGTTGTCCGGCTCTGGCTGCTTCCACTGCTGCATTTAATGCAAGAATATTAGTCTGGAATGCGATTTCATCAATCACTTTGATGATTTTGGAGATATTTAAAGAAGATTCGTTGATCTCTTCCATGGCGTTGAGCATGTCCTTCATCTGATTATTTCCCTGAACCGCATTGACTTTTGCGGAATCAGCCAGTTCATTCGCCTGACTGGCATTCTGGGCATTTAATCTTGTCTGGGAAGATATCTCCTCCAGGGAAGCTGTTAATTCTTCAATGGAGCTGGCCTGCTCCGTAGCTCCCTGAGACAGTGCAATGCTGGAATCCGACATTTGCTTTGAGCTTATGGCCACCTGGTCGGAGGACATGGCTATATTAGCCATGATTTGATTATTATTCTCCACCATTTCATATAATTTTTGGCCTAACAGATCGTTTTCGGAGCGGACATTTACATCAACGGACAAGTCTCCTGCCGCAATACGTTCGGCTGTAAATGCCTGGTCCCTGATATTAACAATCATTTTGGAAAAAGCTTCCGCCAATCTTCCCGTTTCATCTTTGGAATCCGATTCTACATTTACATTCACATCACCCAGGGAAAGCTTTTCTGCCGCTTCCACCATTTTATTGATTGGCCTGCTTATAATACCGGAAAGGAATACCCCAAGTAGAATTGCAAGAATTACACCAATTATAATAATAGTCATCATGGCTATGGATGAATTCTGGGCAGATTTATCATTGGATTCCGAAGCAGCTTTTGCCTGATTTGCCTTAAGCTGAAAAAGTGAGTCCACTGCCTGCTGCACTTCTTCGGCTATCTTAGAACCTCTCTCTCCCATAACCAGATCGTAAACATTGTCCATATTGCCGGCCTGTACCTGGGCTATAATATCTTCCCGCAGCCCATTAAAATCCTCCAATGCTTTTGACAATTTATCAAAATTCTCCCGTACCGCCGTATCCCTGATACCGGCATCAAAGGCAGCCATGCTTTGGTCTATAACCGCCTTTTCATTGTCAAAACTTTCGATAATAGTCTGTCTTTGAGCGTTATCTTTAATCATATATAAATTACGCAGATTAATTCTCTGTTTATAGTATCCGATTGCAATCTTACCCAGTTCAGGCATCGGTGCCGTATTTATTTCATACATCTGGGTATCCAGTTCATTGATATTCCGAATTGTTAAGGTACCATATATACCGATTATACCTGCGATAATTGCTACCATGATAAAGCCCATAATTAATTTGGAAGATATTTTAAGATTTTTAAACCATTTCATTCGGTAAGTCTCCTTTCGTTATTCGACTTCTTATTTTGTAAATTCATTCAGGTCGTCCAGTTCGTAGCTGGTAAAAAGCTTTTCGCAGTCAATTAATAACTTAACTTCATTCACAACTTTACCGATTCCCTTTATATAACGGTTACCGATTTCATTATTAATCTGCGGAGGTTTAACGATATTCTGATCCGGGATTGAGATGACTTCGGAAACACTATCAATTATCAGTCCTACCGACAGACCTTTTATCTCTACAACAATAACACAGGTCCGGTCATTATATTCTCTTGGTTCTTTTTTAAAACGGATTCTCATATCCATAACCGGTATAATTTTCCCTCTCAGGTTAATAATACCTTTCATGTACTCCGGCAATTCCGGCATCTGGGTAATCTTCTGAATTCCGATAATTTCGGTTATGTACTGGATTTCCAACCCATAAACCTCACTGCCTACCGTGAAGGTCAGATATTTGCCCTTTTGGGTATCTTCTTCCAGGTCGTATCCTGTTTCAGCCATACTTTATCTCCTTCCTATGTAAATATAGAGTGTTTCATGTTGATGATTTTGCTAGTCTGACGACCCCTCCTATATCCAGAATAAGACTGATGCTGCCATCCCCTAACAGGGTACATCCTGACAGTCCGTTTATTTTCTTTAATCTCCGGATATATTCCGGCAGAGATTTTACAACGATTTGCTGTTGTCCGATTAATTCATCGGCAAAAATACAGAATGCCTCTCCGTCATGCTCCAGCATAACAATGATTCCTTTCGCAAATTCTGAAACAGCCGTTTTAACCGAAAAAATCTTATGCAGCCGGATAACCGGATAGCAGAAGCCCCGAATCATTATCATCTCATACCCGTCGGGATCTACAATTAAGTCCTTTTCTGACGGCCGGAAAGCTTCCCGGATGGATATGGTGGGTATGGTATAGCAGGTATTTCCCACTCTTATATTCATACCGTCAATGATTGCCAAGGTCAGAGGGATTTTCAGTGTAATTTCCGTCCCTGAATCCGGCTTGCTTTCAACCGAGATGGAGCCGTTAATAATCTCGATATTCTTAATAACCACATCCATTCCCACGCCCCGTCCTGAGTATTCGGAGATATTATCTTTCGTGGAGAAGCCGGGGAGAAATATGAGATTAAATATTTCCTTATCGGTGAATTGATCCTTCCCTTCCGGCAGCAGTCCTGCTTCGGCTGCTTTTTTTCGGATTTTATCCTTATTCAATCCCTTCCCGTCATCTTTTATACTAATGATGACATCGCTTCCTTCATTTTTTGCTTCTAAGGTTATGATTCCTTTTTTATCCTTGCCTTTTACGATTCTCTCTTCCGGAGTTTCGATACCATGATCCAGGGCATTTCTTACCAGATGCATTAATGGATCGGAAATATGCTCAATGATGCCCTTATCAACTTCTGTCTCTTCTCCCAGAATTTCAAGTTCAACTTCCTTGCCAAGGCTTTTACACATGTCCCGGACGATCCGGTGCATTTTCTGGAACGTAGTAGAAAGTGAAACCATCCGGACGGACATAACCATATCCTGTATCTCACTGGTTATTTTATTAAGATGCTGGGAGGCTTTCTGAAAATTATCGAGCTGCAAGCCGTACAAATCCGGATTCTGTATTACCATAGCCTCAGCTATAACCATTTCTCCTACAAGATCCATCAATTTATCTAATTTTGTTACACTGACGCTGATAATACTCTGGTGAAACGGTGTCTTATGGACTTCTCTGGCAGAATCCTCAGTTTTTAGTCCGGGCAGTAAACTTTCATTCCCTTTTTGAAGCTGTTGAAATTCCAGATTTTTAAGAAAAATAATGTTCATAAAAAACGTATATAAAGTATCATAATCAAAATCCGATTTAAAATTAATAATAAACCCATCCCGCCTGATTACTTGTATACTGTCGTCGTTATCCAGAATATCTTCCGGAATCCAGCTGATCTCCGAAACCTTGTCCTTTAAGTTCCGAATAACCGCATATGCCCTTATATTCTCCATCTCACAGCCTTCATCAAACTGTATGACGGCTCTGTATTGACCTGAATGAACAGAAGAAGGCGCGAAAGGGGCCAGATCCTCAGCTTCCGGTAACGTCCCGTTATTAGCAGCAGGATTATCCTCTTTAAGAGTATTTAAAAAATGTACCAGTTTATTATCTAATTCCATAGGATTTCCGTCAGCCGGTAATCCCTGTGTTATTTTTTCTGTTTCTGCCTTAATAAAATCAATACTGGCAAGAATTAAATCAGACAGATCCGGAAAATTAATATTTTGTGGTTTTTCTTCCCTGAAAAAATGGAAAAGATCTTCAACAGAATGTGCAAGAGCAGATATCCCATGAAACATCATCATGGCAGAAGAGCCTTTTATTGTATGCATGATGCGGAATATTTCATTGATAGCATCTAATGTAAAGTATTGTTCCCTTTCACAATTTAATATAATCTGTTCCAGTTGTTCGATCAACTGTGAGGTTTCAAACAGAAACATATCAAGCAATGGTTCATTGGTATATTTTTCTGAAATTTTATTCACCGCCTTAATATTTTTTATATTGCGATTCATTCCAATATCCCCTAAAATGTCTTAACTCCCTTATTACCTCAGCTTTTTATTTTCCTCCGTTAACAGATTGTATGATTGAATTGGGTTTATGGATTCGTAAACTACTGTTTTCGTGTTTCGGCTCCACATTATCTAAATATTACCTTAATTATCACTTTTTGTCAATATATCTTATAATATGTCTTATTATGTCGTTTTTGTATTTTTAAGTGCTGTCTTATAGCAGGGAATTTCCTCTGTAATTAAGAAGGAGTCCTGTCTTTCCTGACTCCGGTACTGACACTCTTTCCTATAAGAAAGAGTCTGGCTTGCCAGACTCTAGCGCTGACGCGCTGTCACGAAAGTGACATGTTCCAAAGGATTTATCCTTTTGCGTGTTCATGTGCCTCCCCGGTCGTATTTTTATCGAATAGGACGAACTTTCCTATACGATAAAAAACAGCATGAATCCAAATTATGAATTCATGCTGTAATCTTTTATTTTATTTTATTTATTAACTGTTAACGCTATCATCCTTGCTGCCTACTTCTGTCAGAGATTTAACCAGTCCGGCGATACCCTGGATCTCAGAAGGAATGATAATCTTCGTAGCTTTACCGTCCGCAGCCTTGGCAAAGGCCTCCAGGCTCTTTAACTGAAGAACCCCGTTGCCCGGATTGGAATCATTCAAGAAGCGGATACCGTCCGCATTCGCTTTTTGTACAGCGAGTATTGCTTCTGCCTGACCTTCGGCTTCTCTTATGGTAGCTTCCTTTTGCGCTTCCGCACGCAGGATTGCAGCTTCTTTATCTGCTTCCGCTCCCAGAATTACCGACTGTTTCCTACCTTCTGCAACAAGTATCGCAGAAGTCTTTTCTCCTTCCGCACGAAGAATCGCTTCCCTTCGTTCACGTTCCGCCTTCATCTGTTTCTCCATGGCATCCTGTATGGCGGCTGGCGGGATAATATTTTTTAATTCAACCCGATTTACCTTAATACCCCAGGGATCTGTTGCCACATCCAGAGCTACTCTCATCTTGGTATTGATGATTTCTCTTGAGGTAAGGGTCTGGTCCAGTTCAAGATCACCGATTATATTTCTTAAGGTGGTTGCTG
>JAEZSL010000148.1 GCA_023443925.1 Bacillota bacterium
CCTCCTTAAGATAGATGGCTTCCGCTATTCTTTTCCCAATTGCCAGCCTGGTTCCTCTTACTTTAAATACCACGGCTCCGTCTGTATTCCGATTCATTATCTGTATCCTTGTCCCTCCGACTAAACCCAACGCTTCCAGTCTGCGGCTTATCTGAGGTTCCAGGTTTAATTCTCTTACAATATAATATTGTCCGATCTGCCCATCATTAAGAGTCATAAAGATTCACCTTTCCAATAATTTCTTATTGAGAATAATTATCATTTATTCCGAATTCATTATACCTCTCTATCCTTTTACTGTCAACTAAGGTTGAATAATGTTTTACGGTTTTTTGCTAAAACTTTTTTAGCTAAAAACTTTTAGTTAAAAAACTTATTGATAAGGTTTTTTTCTACTAAAATCCCCTTGACTTCGTTATGGATGTTCTGTATAATCATCTTTATCGAACAAATGTTCTTTTGGTGTAAAGGAGATGTTGCTATGTTTAATACTTCACATACCGTAGACTTTTCGACCGGCAATAAGCAAAGTGGCAGTCTTTATTCAAAACTGGAAACTGCAGTTATTGCCTCCTTTAATCCTGCCGGTAAAATCAAGCCGTTATATTTCCAGTACAAAGATCTCTATGGTGACGGTAATAATATTAAAATTGACAGTGTTCTCTCCTGCAAAGAGGAGAATTATGATGGTGTTCCCGTAATTCTGTATTCCTGCATGGCAATTGTGTTGGATAAAAGAATACAGTGCAGCCTGATCTATCATGTACCGGAGCACTATTGGGAACTGGTATTTAATTAATATTAATCTTATATGGGTTGTTAATATTATAAAAAATAAACTTAAAATTGAAAAACAATTAATAGTGATTACTGGACAACATTGTAACAAAACGTATTGCTAAGAAAGTTTATCTAAAATCCAGACAGGGGGATCATATGACTTTAAACCATTACCGGATTGAAGCCGCCGAGTTTTTAATAAAATCCGGCTTAAAGGATGAAGATTGCAGTATTAAAATAGCCATGCTCGAAGAAGAATTAAATATCTTGTAAGAAGTAACAAATAATCCTGCACAGCTGAAACATCAGATTTACGATATGTTATTTCTATTATTCGAGATTGCAGCCGACTATGAGTTTGATTTAGAAGAAGAATGGAAGAAAGGCAAAATCCGTAAATATGAAAAATATATAGCCAAAACCTTAGCTCCATCGGATAAATGACAAATAAGAGGCGCCAAACCCCACACGTAATCGGAGGCACAGAATACCACGATCATAAAACCTTATTGATAAAGGTAAAAGGAGATGTCTTAAGTATCAGCAGAAAAGCACTATATCACCGGTGGATTAGATTGCAAAATGCCAATATCATGGATCATATAACTTTCCATGACCTTCGACATCTTAACGTATCTATCATGGCGCTGCTTCGGGTTCCGGATAAATATGCCCAGGCGCGAGGTGGCTGGTATAGCGACCAGGTTATGAAAAAAGTATATATGCGGACGTTTTCTGAGGAAAGCGAGAGGGTAGACGACATGATGGACGGATACTTTGAAGAAGCTATGCAACATGAAATGCAACACAAAATAAAAAAACCTCTGAAAATTCAGAGGTTATATAATCGAGGCGACAAGATTTGAACTTGCGACCTCTGCGTCCCTAACACAGCGCTCTAGCCAAGCTGAGCCACGCCTCGATTGTTGCTTTTGAAATTTTTGTTGTTTCAGCAGCAGATATATATTATAATATTCTGAGAAGAAAATCAAGCATTATTTTAAGTTTTTTAAAAAAAGTTTTAAAAACTATTAAAATACGTCAAATTACAGTCTTCTGATCAACTATAGAATCAACATAATACAGCATTTATTCTTAATTTACAAAACTATGGAGGTCCAACATGGATATACAGAAGAATTATCAGAAAGAAATGGACAGGCTGCTCTCCGGTTTAATACAAGCTGAAGTTACCCCCAGCCTGCTGTTGCACAGCTGCTGTGCACCCTGCAGCAGTTATGTCCTGGAGTATTTGTCCCAATTCTTTCACATAACCATATATTTTTACAATCCCAATATCTCTTATGAAGAAGAATACCAAAGGCGTATCGAGGAGCAAATTAGGCTAATTGGCAGCCTGCCTGTTAAGAATCCCATTCAGTTTCGCCAGGGAATCTATGAACCGGAACGCTTTTATGAACTGTCAAAAGGTCTGGAATCCTGCCCGGAAGGCGGTGAAAGATGCTTTTTGTGTTATGAGCTGCGGCTTGAAGAGACCGCTAAACTGGCGAAAGCAGAGGGTTTTGACTATTTCACCACTACCCTGTCCATAAGTCCGCATAAGAATGCGGCCAGGTTAAATGAAATCGGTGAACGGTTATCCGGCAAATACGATACTCCTTATCTGGGAGCCGATTTTAAGAAAAAGAATGGTTACAAACGCTCGATTGAACTTTCGAGAGAATATCAGCTTTACAGGCAGGATTACTGTGGCTGTATATATTCCAAAACAAATAGGGGTGTAGTAGAAGAGGTATAATTTTATAAGGGGGACTTCATAGGTTAAGGGTATTGGATACTTAATATATTAAAGATTGGATTTTATAAAGAAAGCATGATTATGATATGATTCATAATCATGCTTTCCCATTAAGTGCTTGAGCTGATTTTTATTAAGTATTTTTATGTCGTATTTTTAAGTTTTAGCTCCCAAGTTACTTTTCTTAAATTAATTTACCTCTTATGCTGGTCTGGAATATAAGCAGGCAAATTTAAATCGTTAAATTAAGTCAGGTAGTTTAGAACAAACATCTCAAATAATATAATATAAAGTTTATATTTATATTAATCAAAATCCTTTGTACTGCCCATATATAGCGGTGTTTTCCTTGAAGGTACCGTATCCAGAAGTTTTATGTCTTTATATAGCGGATAATATACTCCGCTTGGGGATATGCTGATTACATTGTCGCCTGCCCAGTTGGTTTCAAATACATCATCTACCGCAGTTTCTATTGTTTTTCTCATTATAACCGGGAAGGTTACTTCGATTTCTTCTCCATTTCTCACATTGGATAGTTTTACAAAGTAATTTTTTATCCAGGGCAGTTCTCTGGCACTTATGGTTTTTACCTCGCCGCCAAAAGTTCTCTGAATGGTTACTGCTCCGTAGGGTACGTATTCCGGTATTCTTATGCATAGTTCTTTGATATCTGTTTTGGCTGTGACTTCTACTTTGCCAGCGTGTGGGAGGTAGCTGTATACGTCTACCCATCTGGAAGCTTTGTTAAGAAGCATGTTGACGCTTACCCGGCCTCTTTCTTCCGTTACGATATTGTTCCAACCATTATAAAGCCCTCTGGCACCTGAGGCTACGCAGCAGACCTGAACATCCATGATATGGCCTCTGCCCTTCATTCCGCTGTATACGAAGTCATTTGGAGCGGAATATCCTGCAAATGCACCTTGTAAACGGTCTGCCACCTTATAATAGGTTTTTTCCTGAGGAATATCATTTTCCTTGGTATCGGACTGTTTGATCCAGCTGGTATCAAGAAGCTGGGCCTGGGTAAGCTGGTTACGCAGGAACCGCTCTGCTTTGCCCCAGTATTCCGGATATCCGTTTTTAGCCAGGGTAATGGCAGTGCCTATGGCATCCACTAATGTACAGGTTTCATGTTCATAACCCTGATCTTCCAGGTCACCTGGTGTCCATCCGAAAGTAGTGCATTTTAAAAGGCCCCAGTCGTAGCATTTTTTAACCCAATTCATTAAAAATACATCATGGGTAAATTCTGCGAATCTGGCCAGGGAAGCAAGGGTTCCCATTCTGGTATGGAAATGGCCGTTCCGGTATCCAAGTCCTGCATTCCAGCTGCCGTCTTCTCCAAAGGCTCCGCTCCGGTATACGATATTGGAAACAAAGTTCTCACATAATTCCAGGGCATCCTGGTTTCCTGTTACCTGGTGGTAACGGATCAACGGATTGACCTGTCTGCCCCACATGGCACAGGGGTCCGGACAAAGCCTTGTTACTACCGCATCAAAAGAAGGCCAGCCATGTTCCGTGTATTCAGAAGCAGGATAATACCAGGAGGTTCTTTCTTTTCTTGCGATCCGCTTTAAGGCGGCAACATGCTGATCTGCACGCATTTTAACGGCTTCCTCCCCGGTATCGATAAACCAGGAGGTAAGTCCTAATATAACCGCTCTCTGATCGATCATAGAAGCACTGTCTTCAAATTTTGCATCGCAGGATTTTACGAATTCCTCCGTAAAATTATTGCGTCTGTAGCTTAATCCGTCTTTTTTAAAGAAAGACAGGAGGTTTTCCTTATAGTGTTTTTCAATTTCCCTGCCTTCTTCTGTTCCTGTCATAGCCCTGACTAAGGTCATGGAATCCACAAGACGTCCGTGACTGGAACCGTAATCCCAGTTTCCATGGCTCATCCAGGCAGGGTCTGATGCAAAGAAGCCACTGAAAAAAGGAATATATCCCTTATCTTCATCCGCAACGCCTATCATGGCATTGAGGGCAATTCCTGCCCGGTCTGCTAAATTCAAGGTATCCGGAACCGGTTTGTTTATGTTGGTAGGCATAAGTATTCTCCCTTATAAAAATATTTGTTTAGTTTTAAGTTATTATTCTTTACACTTTAGTCTTCGATTTAACACCTGATGTCCATTATTTACTTAAGATTAATATTTAATATCGTTCTGGCCTCATCCGGTGTGGCAGGTTCCAGTCCCATAGCACGAATCAGATGCACCAGCTTTTCAACTACCTGGTAATTATAGCGGGCATTCACACCCTCTTCCAAATACGGGCTGTCTTCAAAGCCGATACGTACCACCGCTGCCCCCATGGCAATGGCTGCTGCCAGAAAAGTCCAGTTATCCCTGGCAAAATGGGTAACTCCCCACAGACAGTCATCCGGTACGAAAGAACGGAAAGCAGCCAGCGCTTCCATCGTCGGCTGCATACCGCCTTTATGTCCGAATACCAGATTAAATAAAACCGGGTCTCTAAAGGGCTGTTCCTTTCTTACCAGACTGATATTATGAATCATTCCGATATCAAATACTTCGATTTCCGGAAGTATCTGTTTTTCATAACAGGTTTTTGCGCAATAACGTATATCGTCAAAGGAATTGATATATACTGCTTCTCCCAGATTGGTAGTTCCGCCGTTTAGGGAAGCGCTCTCGACTTTATGGTAATTCAGGGGATTGCACCTTTCCTGTATATTCATGGCAGAAATGCCGCCGGTAGAAGCCTGTACCACCACATCTCTTTTCGCAGTGACTGCTTCAAACAGCTCAGTAAAAAAGGTGATATCCGGTGTCAGTACTCCATCATTATCCTTACAATGAATATGGCACATGGCAGCCCCTGCATCAATGCTTTTTGCTATATCCTCTGCAACCGCTTCAACCTGTATGGGAACCGCCGGCCCAGTGATCGGAGCTAATGAAATAATTACTTTTCTCATTGTTATCCCTTTCTTTTGAGATCATGTACATCTTAAGTTATCCGGCTTATCCTTTGGATAAAGGGCATATTCCTTAAATTATACAGTAATCTATTGTTAACCCTTGACTGCTAATCCTAATTGTATACTAATGCTAATCCTATTTATTTCCCTATGATTTTATCTTTTTGCAGCTAACATAGCTTCTCTGGCCGCCTCATAGCTTAGCCGTCCGAATTTAAGTACAGGGATACCATATTCCGGGTGTTCCACCAAAGCCATGGACATCTGGGCAAATACCACTACATCTACTTCCTTAACCAGTTTTTCTAAAGCTTCTCTTACCTTATCATCATGAAGTGCCCTGTTACCCTCCATTAAAGCTTCAAACGCCCCGTCCGCCACCTGGATTTTTGCTTCAACTTCCACGCCTGCTTTCACAGCTTCCTCCATAATTGTCTGTTTAACCGGCTGGGCACTGGTTGCCAGGGATGAGAGGATTCCGATTCTTTTTCCGGCTTTTACCGCACTTTGTGCCACCGGTTCTTCAATACTGATAACCGGAATGGGAATCATATTTCTGATGGCTTTTGTCACTGTATTAACAGAGGTACAGGTAACTAAAATCCCATCGGCACCTGCTTCGACGGCACCCATCATATAATAAAACATCCGTCTTGACACTGACGGTGTTGCATAGCCTGCTGCCTGGGTTTCTTTAATCAGGGAGCTGTCCGTAATATCCATCTGTTCAATTTCCGGATGGTCCTTTAGAAATGGTTTTGTAAAGGGCTCCGACATTAACTCCATAAATTTGTCCGAGGTATGTAATGTACATAATTTCATATGAACTCCTTTCTGCCTCATAAGTCAAAACCTGCCTTGGCAGGTTTTGTATCTGTTCTAAAAATGCCTTCTCAGGTTTGTATCTGCTCCAAAATATAGCTGTTCCAAAATATAGCTGTTCCAAAGATATATCTGTTCCCAAAATATATCTGTTCCAAAATATATCTGCTCCAAAAATATATCTGTTTCAAAAATATATCTGTTCCAAAATATATCTGCTCAAAGATATATCTGTTTCAAAAATATATCTGTTTCAAAAATGTACCTTTTCCGGTTTGTAACTATCCCCAAAATGCACTTTTTCCGGTTTATTGTAACCGCTCAAATACTTCTCTAAGCGTATCCTTATTTCCCACATTTCCAGGGAAAATGATATATGGAATACCGGGGAATTTACTTTCTTCATCTGTTTTCCAGACCGGGATTCCCTGGCTTACCTGTCCGAGTACAAGGGCCTTCTTTACCTGTAATGCTTTCACACCTATATCACTGGAAGTAATTCCTCCTTTGGCTATGACAAAGGCCGGCCTTACCGGCAGCCTTCCTACAAGGGCCTGTACTGCTTCTGATATCTTAACGGAACGAAGCAGTGCTTCCTCCGGAGTATCATTTTCCAATACCAGGAGTTTGCGTTTTGTATAGACCGCTGCGGTAACTCCTGCGCTGATTTTTTTCGCGGCTTCCGTAACGATCCGTTCCACTTCACTCTCCAATTTATTGATGAGTACCAAATCAGAGTCAAATTCAAGAAAAGCGATATTATTCATGTCTTTTAAACCATTCAGCTGTTCCGTAGTTTTTGCCGTGTGGGAACCTACTACAATAAGTCCCCCGTTATTATCTTTTTTCTCGATCATTTCAGCTTTCCTTAACAATGCCTTGTCCGATATGCCGCCCATTACCTTAACAAAGGAAGCTGCAGTGCGGAAAAGAAAGTTTTTTCCTTTGTTTAAGGCTTTATAAAGTGCAAGGCAGAATACCTCCACATCCTGGTAATCCAGTGCATTTACAATGACTTTGTCAAAATGTCTGATCGTATCAAGCTGTTCTGTAATAAATTCAACATCACCGATTCTCAGGTTCTTAAGGCTTATCGAAGTTACTGACTCTGCTTTATATTCACCACCGGTTTTCTCCTCTATGTACCGGAACAGGTCTGAATTTTTATATCCAAAGGTTTTATCTCCTGCAAATTCCGTATCCCCGGCGGGAATCAAAGTACCGCCGTAATTCACATAATGGATATTTTCTGCCGTAAAGCGTCCCCCTTCTTTAAAGAAGGGGAATATGATCTCACCGTCAATTTCCTTTCCTGTTCCATTTTCCAGAATCTCCTTTAAAACCTTCGTTTCCAAGGGATAATGCCCTCTGAGAGTGGAGTCTCCGCGGCTGATAATAAGAAACTCCAGTCCTGTCTCTTTCGAAACTTTAAGAATATTTTCAGCGATTTCGATATGGACTTTAATCGTCTGGCTTTCTGTCAGACCTCTGGAATTGGTTAACAGGTAAAATAACTTTTCCGGTGCCTCAAATCCTTTTCGAATACTATCTAAGGACCAGTCCGTATATACATAGACATCATGAACGGTCTGGACACCGGTAGGATCATCATCCAGTACAATAATTTTCTTGTTACACTTTGCCATTTCATCAGACAATAAATTTTTTATGTATTTGGTATTAAAAGAAGAATTGTCATATTCTTTTAAAATATCCGAAAGTAATCTTTGTTCCACTTAATCCCCTCCTTTTCTACTAAAAGCTGCTATAAGTACTGACCCTTCTTTTCCATTAAAGCTGTTGTAAGTTCTGACTCTTTCTTTTCCGATATATGCTGGGTAAGTTCTGGCTCCTTCTTTCCCGATAAAAGCTGCTATAAGTTCTGGCTCCTTCTTTCCCGATGCTGGTGTAAGTACTGGCTCCTTCCTTTCCGTTAATACCACTGAAAATTCAGGTTTCTCCATCTCCGTTAATTCTGCCGGATTATCAAGTTCTTCCTCTACTGACAAAACTGTGGAAATTCAGGCTTTCCAAAGAAGCTGTAAATACGACAAAGTCAATTAGCCAATTTAGAAAAGTCCGAATTCTACAAAACAGTAGGAATCCGTCCAGTAATTCTTGTTCCGGTCAAAAATCTCGGTAGCATCTGCTTCGGACTTTCGTTCCACCCAGCTCCATTTGCCGGTAAAGCTTTCCGGTCCAACATTATAGCATTCCCCATCTATATGGTGATGAGGGCCCAACAGGTTGCGGTTGGAGGCAAATACCTGTAAGCGTATTTGGTTTACACCATCTTTTACATAGTCTGTGATATCGGCGGTATAAGGTGCCCATAAGGAATGTTTGACAAAGGTATCATTAACATATAGTTTAATCATCGGTGCTTTCTGTTTCTTTAAGTTTAAGACTACACGTTTTCCGGACTGTACCGCTACCGACAGTTCCTGGCTGATTTCTAACTGTCCGGCAAAGAAAGTTAGGCCGCTTGCGGTAAACTCATTGCTATTAAAAACTTCCGGCTTGTCTGTAATGGTAAAGGGTCCGTCCGTTACCATGGCTCCCCGGTCAATAGGACGGTAAGGTGTATCACTTACCACACCAAAGTCCCCCAGCAGATAGATACTCTCCAGTTCTATGTCATAAGTAATTTTGTTCTTTTCCGTTTCATAAACATTTTCTCCGTAAAGGACATCATATACTTTCTGAGGCTGTTTAAAGGTGGTCTTTAATATAATTTCATTTTCCCCTGTTACAACAGCCGATTTTATATCAACCTTTTTGAAGGATTTGTCCTTCCAGTAACCTAAATCCGTATATGGTATCTGCTTTTTATTGACACATATCTCATAAATACCCGCATCTTCTATAACCACGTAGAATTCCTTATTCTTCTCAAGGTCCATAGCTATCTTGAATTTAAAACAGAGTTCAGTTTCGCAGGGTCTTTGTAAATCCATTAATATATTCTGAAGCTTGATTACCGGAACCGGTCCCTGCAATTCGCCGCCATCAATGCGGTAGCTGCAGCAATCTAAGGTCATGGCGTTTAAGTCCATCTCCTCGATCTTCCAGTGGTCAGCCAGGGAAACCGTCTGTACCTCTTTTTCTTCTCTGATATACGCTGGCTGCCCCTCACACTTTGTAAGGTTTATAATATAGGACTGCATCGGCTCAAAGGTAAGGTTAAAGTGAGTACTGCCATCTGCCGTATCATAAGAAATCTCTTCCTCTTCCCCGGATTCAGCAATCATTCTGGTTACTTTAAAGCATTCTCCGAACATGGTTATATCCGTATGGCAGGTATCCCTCTGATTGTGATTTACCATAAATAATAAAATACCGTATTCCGTCTCACGCTGCTGATAGGATATACTCTGAACCTCCCTGCCCTGTTCCGTTATGCTTAAGGCCACCAGGTGTTCCTGTATCATTAATTCCCGTATGTTTTCCGGTGCTGCTTTTAAAACCTTATGTTCCAGCAAGGACAACTCTTCTTTACTGCCGTTGGTATAGGCTGGGAATTCTCCCATACTGAATACGGTGCCGCCGTTTTTAATAAAGCTAAGGAGCAGGGATACCGTATTGCCGTCAATGGCATACATCTGGGGCAGAATCACGGTGCGGTAACCGATTTCGCTGACAACAAAACGGCTGCCCTCTACTCTGCCGTGACGCTTAATAATGGTTTCATCCCCGAAGTGATAGCTGATATGGTTACCGGACAGGGTTTCTGAGGCCTGGGTAAAAGCATTGTCAAGACGGACAATTTCCTCTGTCCTGGTACCGTCATAGGCTATATAGCCGCTGCGCATGGGATGCAGCAGCAATACGTCTGCGGTCTGGTTCCCCTCCGATAAAACCACACAAAGTCTTCCTAAATAATCATTAAACTGCCTGTATTCCTTCCACCAGGTCTGCTGGATAAACAGTGACGGCGGATAATCTCTTTTCCGTACTCCCTTTATGGTATACCCCTGCAAATGCTGGCAGATCTGGTTGACGCCGTTGACAAACTGCCATTCCGCTATCCACTTAAGCTCTTCAAAGGATACGTTCCAGCCGCATAAGGCAAAGGATTCGGTCAGAACCTGTTTTTTGCCAAGCTGGCAGGCAACGGAACCTACCTGTTTTCCGATGACCGGAGAGGATATGGGTCTTCTAAGCCAGTCAATACCTGGTATATGAAAATATTCATAAAAGGGCATGACTCCTGCCGTACTGGTCATCTGGCTGAAAATACTCTCCTCCATCATAATATGTCCCGTGGCTTTTACCTGATGGGCTTCGCACCAGTCATAAATGGTCTTCATATAACTCTGTACAAACATTTCGCTGACCAGTTCCCAGAAGTTATAACGGTGGGTTTCATAATTCTCAGTCTTTAAGTAAAGGGATGGGATATGATCTCTGATATCATAGCCATAATGCTTTATGAATTCTTCCGGCAGATCATCCGACCAGGCAATGTCTCCGAAGTTATTGCAGGCAAGCCTTGGTTCATCGGTAAAAAAGCCCTTCATATAGGTTCCAAAATCTTCACCGAACTTTTTATAATACACCTCATGGGTCGATTTTAAAAAGGCTTCCACCGCCCGTTTATTCATGGTATCAATATAATAGGGGTTAGTGTGCCTGCGGATGGCTAAAAGCTCCTCCCCCTCTTTGCACCGGTACTCTGCAACAGACTCCAGCCTTTTATAAGTATGATCCTCCTTGCAGTGGGCATAAATTGCGATCATAGCTTCTATTTCAATGGAGTCAGCCCCAGTATGTCTTTCCAGGGTCATAAACTTGGCATGATAATCTGAGGAAAGCGCCGGGACGATTCCTCCTGCAAAACCGCTGGGCCATCCTTCCTCATCATAGGTCCATACATCCAGCCCTTCTTCTTTTCCGGTTTCGAGTCCCGTTTTTATACAATCAAACCATTCTTCGCTTAAATACTCTACTTTAAGCCCTGATCTTGCATGCATGAAATAACCGCCGACACCGGCTTTTTTCATTTCCTTAATCTGATATACTAATTCTTCCTTCTCCAATTTATCATTCCAGGACCAGAAAGGAATGGGCCTATATTGATTGGATGGATTTTTAAATTCAGCGAACATAACTGCTCCTTTCACTTAATTCACTCTTCCTTCTTAAGTACCAACACATCTCTTGCTTTTATTTTATTTAAACCGGTCAGGGTTTCACCGGTAAAATAACTGGTTAACCGTTCTTCTTTAAAATCAATCTCCGCCTCCGTTGGATTATGATTAATTACAAATACTACGGACGCCTTCTCAGATACTCTGCAGGTAATTTCAACCTCCGGCGAAGCCATATAAAGGCTGTTTATACCTGCCTCCAGACATACCTTATCCGTGAAATCTTTAAGAAACGCTTCCTCCGGCTCCGTACCGATATAATAGGCTGCTCCCTCTCCGTACCGGTTTAAGGTAAGACAGGTCATGTCCTTATAAAAGTCCGAGCCGTAAACTCCCAGCGGCCTGGCCGTCCTCGTATGTATAACATCGCAAAGAAAGCTGCAGCTGTACCTACCTTTAAGCCCGGTAACGTCCCCGGCAATAACCATCTCATTGCGCTCCTCCGGATACAGTGCATCGGTTTCTTCCACCCAGATACCCAGCACCTCTTTTAAAGGACCCGGGTACTCCCCAAAGATACAGCGGTCATTTTCATCCACCAGTCCGGACATGGTGGTGGTGATAAAGGTTCCTCCCTTCTTTACAAATTCCTCGATACGTTCCGCCACGCCTTCTTTCATCATATACAGCATAGGCGCAACAATTATTTTATAGGACTCTAAGTCTGCATCCACACTTAAGATATCCATCGGAATATTTTTTTCATAAAAGGCTTTGTAATACTTTGATACGGTATTTAAGTAATCCATATCCTTGTTTGGACCGCTGGATAATTCCAGGGCCCACCAGTTATTCCAGTCAAACAGAAAGCCAACCTGGGCCTTGGTTCTTCCGCCGATAAAGGCATCTCCGATTTTACCAAGTTCTTCTCCGATACCGGCGCACTCTCTAAAAGTCCTGGTATTCTCATGTCCCGCATGGGATATGACCGCCCCGTGGAATTTCTCCTGTCCGCCGATGGACTGCCGGAGCTGGAAGTATAGACAGGTATCGGCTCCGTGGGCCATAGCCTGATAACTTAGTATTCTGACTTCCCCGGGTCTTTTTAATTTATTGTAAGGCTGCCAGTTCTGCTGGTTAGGGGATTGTTCCGTCAGCATAAACGGCTGTCCCCCCTTTAACCCCCTCATAATATCAAGCTTTAAGGCGGTCAGGCTTTTATCCTGGGTGGGACCGGGGTAATTATCCCAGCCTAAATAATCCATATGTTTTACCATCTCAAACTGGTCCAGTTTCTTAATATAGCCCGATATATTGGTCTGTACCGGTATGTCCGGTGTGTATTCTTTTATAATATCATATTCATTCTGAAAGCACTCCGCCGTGGAATCTGTGACAAAACGCATATAATCCAGCTGGACTGCCGGATTAAAACGATAATCATCGTTTAATTCCGTGGGCAGATTAATTTCTTCAAAACTATATACCGTTCTGCCCCAGAATGAAGTATGCCATTTTTCGTTTAAATTTTCTAATGACCCGTAACGTCTCTTTAACCAAAGCCGAAACTTTGCCTGGCAGGACGGGCAATAGCAATAGGTGCCATATTCATTGGATACATGCCATATGGCAAGCGCCGGATGCTTTTGATATCTTTTTGCCATTTCTCCGGCTATGGCTCTGGCCCGTTCTCTGTATTTTAAGCTGTTATAGCAGAAAAATACCCGCATTCCATGGGTTCTCTTCCTTCCGGCTATATCCACCGGCAGTACCTCCGGATATCTGGCTGACAGCCAGGCCGGCTGTGCAGTGGTGGGAGTAGCAAGACACACGGATATCTGATGCTCTGCAAACTGATCCATTAATTTATCCAGCCATTCAAAATCATATATCCCCTCATCCGGCTCCAGTTTCGCCCAGGAAAAGACCGGCAGGGTTACCAGATTAATTCCTGCTTTTTTAAATAGTTGTAAGTCAATTTCTATGGTTTTATCATCCCACTGATCCGGATTGTAGTCTCCTCCATAAAAAATCCTGTCTGATAATTTAAGCATTTGTACCTCCTGTTTCTATTATGCTTAACCCCATTTTTTAACAGAAGAAAATTATAGGTTACAATTCTTTACGCTGTTTCTGACGATCAGCTTTGTACCAACTTCAATTTTCATAATACCTTCTGTGTCTTCATTTATTTCAATCATCGTATTGGCCGCAATTACGCCCATTTCATGTTTCGGTATCTGGATGGTAGTAAGGGGCGGGTCTAACATTTCGGATAAATTCATATTATCAAAGCCGATAATAGAGATATCACCCGGAATTTCATAGCCGAATTCCCGAAACACCCTCATGGCACACATTGCAATAATATCATTATCTGCAAAAAAAGCAGTCGGCAGATTGGTCCTGCCTGACAGCTTATGCTTTAATTCCTGGTAGACAGCGTCTCCGCCTTCGGTCTCAATTTCGATGATATTTTCCCGTTCCACTTCCAGTTTGCTGCAATCCATTTCCTTTAAGAAGCCGTAATATCTTTCATTAAAATTATTGGCATTTTCAACAACGTGAAGATACCCGATCCGCTTATGCCCCATTTCTTTAAAATGCCTGATTGCCTCATAAACACCCTTTTCATTGTTAATGGTAATACAGTTAATATCTTTACTGTGCATGTAATTATCCATGATCAATATAGGAACTTTAATGTCGGAAAATACGGCAATATGTTCCTCCTTCATTTCTGTGGCAAGAACCAAAATTCCTTTCACATTTCCCAGATTCAGTTTTTTAACTTCTTCCGTTATTGTCTTTTCATCGATATAGGAAATCATGAGATTAAATCCCCTGGCCTTCACCTGGCTTTCCACTCCCTCTATAATCTCGGAAAACAGTTGTGAAAAATAAGGAGTTGCTCCCGGTGTAACACCATGCTTGCGGTAAACAAGAAATAAAATATTGTTATTCCCGGCTGCCTCACCCGGCAGCTGACTTGAATACCCCAGCTCCTTTAATGCCTCACGCACTTTATTCCTGGTAGCCTCGCTGATACCGGGTCTGTTATTTAATACCATGGAAACGGTGGAGGGGGATAAATTTAACTGATCCGCTAAATCTTTTACTTTAATGTTCATCTCATACCATCCTTATTTATCTAATTCGAAGAATTCTTACATTTTTATACTGGTTTTAAACCGGTAATCATCCGTTTATTTCACCGATCCGACCATTCCCTCAACGAAGGATTTCTGTAATAAGAAAAATACGATCAGGGTCGGTATGGTTGATATGATGATTCCCACCATAATCATACCATAGTCCGGGCTGAAATCCGCCGCCAGACCTGACACCGTCAGAGGAAGGGTAAATTTATTGTTGCTCTGTAAAGCAATGAGGGGCCACATGTAGTTATTCCAGCTTGCCATAAATGCAAAGATTCCAGCCGCTGCATAGGTGGATTTCATCATAGGCATATAGATCTTAAAAAAGATTCCGTATTCACTTAACCCGTCTACCCTGGCTGCCTGAATGGTTTCAAGTGGGAAGGAATGGGTGTTTTGTTTAAAGAAAAAGATTAAAAACGGAGTTCCGATTGCCGGCAGTATAATTGCCAGATTGTTGTTTAACAGCTTCATCTGGGCAAACATCCGAAACATGGGGATAATTTTGGCTGCAAAAGGAACCATCATGGAGGCGATTAAAGCCAGAAACAGAATATCTTTCCCTTTACTTGGATAGATCACAAAGGCATAGCCGGCAATGGAGCAAATAAGAAGGGATATTACTGTAATCGTAATTGCCAGATTGGCTGAGTTTAGAAAAGCCCTCCATAAATCAGCATGTTCAAATGCATTACCGATATTCTTAAACAGGGAAGAACCAACGGTTAGTTTACCCATTGTAATATCCTTAGAGTCATTGGTCGCTCCGATGATCATCCAGATAAAAGGGAAAATAGATACCAGGGAAACAATTGTTAAAAATATATTTTTAAACAGCAGACCTGTTTTATTCATATTCATATCCACCGTATACCGCAAGCAGGCTTGCGATACCACCACAAATATATGTGAAACAAGCTTCACAAGTTGAAAGAAGCATTACGTGGCATCCTTTCTTTTTATTTTCTTTCAACCTCGGGCATGCCGCTTTTACGGCACAAACCTTGAGAAGGCGCCTCTTAAAACCAGAGTTATTTCTCACGTTTTTCCCCTGTGATTCCTTTTTGAAGAATCGTTAAGAGAACTACCAATAAAAGCACTACATAAGAAACGGCCGCCGAATATCCGTAGCTGGGCACAAAATTAAAGGATAAATCGTAAATATACTGGGAAATCGTCCTGGTAGCATTACCGGGACCTCCGTTTGTTAAGTTTACGACCTCGTCAAATAACTGAAGCGTAGAATTTAAAGCCATAATACTGGTCAAGAATACAATGGGTTTTAACAGCGGCAGGGTAATTTTAAAGAAGCACTGAAAAAAACTGCATCCATCCATTTTTGCTGCTTCATAAACCGAATTGTCAATATTCTGCATCGCCGATAAATAAAATATCATATAATAACCGGTATACCGCCAGATCAGTGCGATGATGATCACAATCTTAGACCAAAACGGATCCAGTACAAAAGGAATTGCACGGTCAATGATATGAAGATGCAGTAAAAACTGATTTATTATGCCGTCAACGGCAAACAAATTTTTAAATAAAATAGCATAGGATATGAGGGAAGTTACACAGGGCAGAAAAATACAGGTCCTGTAAATTCCTCTTAATTTTATTTTTGGATCATTTAAAAATACAGCGATTAACAGGGCTAAAAATAACATGACCGGCAGCTGTACCGCCGCATAAAGCAGGGTATTGCCTATCGTAGTCCAAAAGGTTACGTCATTTAGCATTCGGATATAATTTGCCGCACCTGCAAAATGCAGGTTTGCCCCTTTACCCGTTTTTAAGGAAAGGATAAAGGCCTGGACCATAGGGATATAACTAAAAACAAGGACAAAAACGGAGGCCGTAATAACCATTATCCATCCTGTCTTGTAATACTTTTTCTTTTCATATCTGACCATAAAAACGTTCCTCCTATATCTTATAAAAGGGCTGATGCAAAAACTAATCCGTTTGAAATATAAGTTTTGCATCAGCCTTATCAATTCCTATTGAATGGATTGTTCAAAATGGGCAGTTGCTTCCTTTAAACTTTCATCCAAATCGGCACCCTCTAAAATTTTAGGAGTCACTCCAGTCAGTGCGGCCTGCGCCTCTGTGGTAAAGGCTCCGGTATTCACCACCGGCACCTGTTCCAGCCATCCCGCAAGATCACTGTTTACTTTTTGTCCGCCGTAGAATTCCTGTGCTGTTCCATAAGCCGGAACGATACTTGCAGGCAGATAAGTACCGACAATGTTTTTCTGTTCTAACAGGGTATTGTAAAGATCCTTATTCCCGGCAAAGGTCTTGGCAAGGAAATCTGCCGCAAGCTCCGCATTGGTACTTTTATTTAATACGAACCAGCTGGAGCCGCCCTGATTGGAGCAGTTAGTTGCACCTTCGACACTTAATTTGGGTATCGGCGCTACGGCCCATTTACCGCTTTGATCTGCTGCAGCCATAACCGTGGAGGAAATCCAGGAACCTCTGATAACGCAGGCAACCTCTCCGCCGTTAATGGCTCCGGCAAATTCAGTCCAGTCACTGACAAGCTTTACAATATCCGATTGATTAAACCGGTTAAATATAGAGTAGCATTCTTTTAAGGCCGCGTTGTTTTCAAAGTTCGCTTTCCCTTCGTCATCCGTATACCAGGTGCCGGCGGATTGAAGCATAATCTGGAATTCTGAAATATCATTGGGATTATAGGTCTGAAGGAGATGTCCTTTTTCTTTTAATTTTTCACCTAATTGAAAATATTCATCCCAGGTCAGATCCTGCATATCTTCCTTTGTATAACCGGCTTCTTCGATATAATCCGTCCGGTAGAACAAACCGGTCACGCCGGTATCAAAGGGAACTCCGTAACCAACATTATCATAGGAAACCGCTGCTTTTTTATAACCTGCAAAGTCGCTGTAATTAATAACCTCGTCCATTGGCTTAAAAGCTTCGGGATAGGACATTAAGTATCCCTGTGCAGCTAAATCACTGATCAAAACAATGTCCGGAAGTTCATCCGTTACACCGGAAGCCAGCACAGTATGTAATTTTTGAAGTGCATCTGCTTTCGCCATCTCCACAAAATTAACTTTAGCACCGTCATATAATTTATCTGCCTCTTCCAGTGCATATCCGTTAAAGTTCTTATCCCAGCCCCATACGGTAATTTCTTTTTCTTCAAGGTCAGCAGTATCCGACCCGTTATTATCGGTTTGGGTATTCTCATCTGTTACTGTTGTCTGTGGTGTTTCCGCTGCCGTATCACTCTTCTTGCTGCTGCAGCCTGCTGTCAAAGCCGTCATCATCATTATGGCTAATATAATAGCCAATCCGCGCTTTTTCATTTTAAATCCTCCCTTAAATTTTATTAAATTATTCATGAAGATATCGCTTTATGTTCAGCTTTTCTTCAATTGAATTTTAATACTTATTAGAGGAATTGTCAACAAAATTTAGTAAATATTAAAACAGCTAAGAGTATAATCTATATTATTTTATCTTTCAGACTAATATCTTTATATATTTTGCATAGTTTTATTATAGTGATTCTTACATAACACCGAATTATTTTATATGAATTTTATTAAATTTATTTAGTAATGTTCAGAAGTTATTCAAAATCACTCGGATTTTCTTAATTTATTTCATCCATTTCAAATCTCCATGTCCGTTATTCTTACCGCCATAAATTCTTTACTAGGCAGATTAATTGTAAATTTTCCTGTATAGGTCCCTCTGTTCTCAATCGTCATATTCCAGGTATCAATTACTTCCACTTTATACTGCCTGTCAGGTTCAAATTCGAATTCTTTATAACCCGGACGGGTACGCCCGGTATAGAATAAGTAATACTTGCCGCTAAACCTAAGATGGGCGGCCGTTGCAGAATTTTCTTCCCATTTTCTTAAATCCGCCGGGGAAAGTCCCAGGCCCGGTACTTCCTTTAGGATATCAAGCAGAAATTTAAGTCTAGGTGCAGATTCTCCATATAAAACGCCGCCATGGGACCACCATAATTTATCCTTTTCATTCCTATAGGTTTCACCATGTCCGCAATATCCACCCCGGACAGTTGCAGTCCAGAACAGCCGTACCATTTCCTCTGCCGTTAAGTTCCCCCAGGAGTGGTTGATATTGCCTTCATAGCCTGTTTCATCCAGGACAACTGGTTTGTCGTATTGTTCCCGCCAGGCTTTTGTATTAGCAGCCGACAGATAGATTTCCGTTCTCTGAATACTGCAATGGGTCACCCAGGGTCTTGTAAAATCATAGATGGCCTTACAGTTATGTATGGAACGGAGTCTGTGGTAGGGATCTTTTCTGCATATAACATCCGCGTATTCTTCCCAGTCTTTTATGGTCTTTTTCTCACACAGGTCATATTCATTGGCGAGGGACCACCATACATTCCGGCAGGCAGAAAATCTTGCAATTACATATTTTAAGTACAATTTACAGCTTTCCATATCCATTTCAGAAAATCCCCATCTGTCATAAGGATGCATCAGGATAAGGTCCGCTTCTATTCCAAGTTCATTCAGTTCTGCAATCCTGTTTTCTATGATGCCAAAATGTTCCGGATTAAAACGGGTATAGTCCCACTTATTCTCAGGATTAGAGGGTTTATATTCCAGGAAATTCTCTTTTGACAGGGCAGATATGTCGCAGGGGACACCTTCGTAAGGATAGGTCAGAGGTTCATATAAGTTATAATCATAATGTTTCGGAAAAATACAGAATCGGATTTTGTTAAAAGGACTGTTCTTTAAGGAAGCCAGAGTCTGTTCCTGCATGGAAACCGGCTGATGGGTCCAGGCATAGCAGGTCGTACCTATAGAGTAATAAGGCGTACCGTCTTCGTAGGCAAAATGATACTTTGCTGCCACCCGAACCGGTCCATGGTTTCCTTCTGAGGCTGGAAGGACTTTAAAACTTCCCTTATAGCATTCCTTTGAAAAAGAACCTTTAACAGTATAGTTATACTCTCCTTCAAAGGAAGGCATAAATCTTATGCGGTAAATGCCGTCTCCGTCATAAAAACCATCTACTGTTTTTGCTTCGTTTTCACCGGTAAAGGTTCCTGTGATACCATAATCTGTAAAAGGGTTCTTATCTTTATTGCCTTTAAAAACCAGTTCAAATACATTCCATTTTTCAACCTTTGTAGTAGTTGTTTTCACCATTTTTTCACATCCATTCCTTAAGAATACTTATATAAAACTGTTGTTTAACACCAGTTTGAAAGCTATATTTATAATAGTATTAATAATACAGGCCCGCTGCATAATCTGCACCAGCTCTGACTATCATTTCTCTTTTTTCTTAAACTTTGACGCCGCACAGCGTTTATTCAGTTCCTCCAAAAACAACTCTTCACGAAATGGTATCTCCACCGGTCTACCCAGCCAACTGGATAAATACACCGCATTTGCTATTGTCAATTCGTTTATACCCTCTGCTCCATCCGCAACCAGGGGAGTACCACGCAATATTTTTCCGGCAAATGCATTTAACACGCCTGCCTGCTGGGTGCTTTTACCATCCGTCTCAACTTCCACATAATGCCCCTCCGGTTTTTTAAAACCATCCGGTGCGGTAAAACAATAGTCTCTTTCATTGACATCCAGTAAAAACAGAGTTAATCTATTGTTTTCACAAACCAGTTTCCCTTTTTCCAGTGTTAATTCAAATCGATCCGTACCTGGTGTATCCGCTGTGCCGGTAACAAAAACTCCGGTGGCTCCGCCCGGATATTCCAGGTATGCCGTTACATCATCTTCTACTTCAATATCATGCCATTTTCCATTATGGCAGATCCCAATTACTTTACCTGGCATTCCACATATCCACTGCAATAAGTCCAGCTGATGGGTGCACTGATTTAACAATACACCGCCGCCTTCTCTGTCCCAGGTTGCTCTCCAGCCGCCGGAATTATAATATGCCTGGGTGCGGTACCAGTCGGGTACTAATCCAGTTAATCCGCTTTATGGCGCCAAGGGTACCTCCATGGACCAATTCATACATTTTACGGTATAAATGATTGGTTCTTTGGTTAAACATCATGGCAAATACGAGATTGTACTTAGCTGCAGCCTCATTCATTTCACGTACCTGCCTGGTATAAACTCCTGCCGGTTTTTCGCATAGGACATGAAGCCCATGTTCAAACGCCTTTATTACAAGTGCAGGATGGCCGTAATGAGGTGTTGCCACTAAAACTGCATCACACAAACCCGATTCGATCAGGAGATTACCGTCTTCAAATATTACTACGGTATCCGGCAGGTTTTCCTTTGCCCATGTCCTGCCAGTTTCCCCTGTTCCGGCAACTGCGGTCAAAATCATCTCAGGTACCTTACCTTCTAAAATAGTAATACAGTGAGTTCTTCCTATATTTCCAATACCAATAATACCGATCTTTATCCTGTCCATACTTATCCTCCTGATACACCACCCATTGCTTTCCCTGCTCATGCTGCCTCAAAGGGAATATGTATCCTCTATGAGCACGATCATAAAACCATTCCGATCGATTTTCCTTACTCCATCTATTTCTTTACCGGTAAAATAATCTCTTGTATTCACCGGCAAAACAATTTCAGTCTCCTTAGCATTGAAATTAAAAATAAAGTATACATAGCTATTATTAATCCTTCGCCGTATGATGTCGGTTTTATCATTACCCCGTATAGCATTTCCTGCTATTCCCGCTTTCGCCGAAATATTCAGAAATAACAATTTCAAGGCCTCCTTATCAATATCCGTACCT
>JAEZSL010000206.1 GCA_023443925.1 Bacillota bacterium
CAGTATTTTCTTACGTATAGATAAATTTCGATACCTTCCATTCATCTTAACTCCCATCTGTGCGCTTAGGCGCACGTATAAATCAGGATGTTGAAAAACTGTATTTCGTTTTTTCAACCTAAGTTCCCCCCCTGTTATAATACTTTAACAACTATAAAATGCTGTGCAGCCAAGTATAAATTTCTTTTAAATAATATATAAATTATAACATGAACTTCGATTATTTGATATTTTGCGTTATGAATATATTTAGTTTTATTTATTGTATTTTTTTAAGGTATACATATTTAAGAAGTTTCTTTTACGATACAGATGTTTGGAACTGGTTAATAAAAGGCTTGTTGATAACCTAAGAATAGAGATAATAGAAATTAACTTATAAAGATAAATGACAAAATGAAGATGGTTGCGTTAAGGATTTAGAGCACGAGGAGTATTTCCGTGAGAACCTATAACAAACAAAACTCGAACAGACACATGGGATAAATTGGTAATTGGGAACCGTAATTATAAGATCTATGACTAAATATTTGGATTTCAAAGGCATTCGATGTAAAATAGTTAATATTTAACAATAAAACAACCTAAAAAAGTATAATGGCAAAAAAGTATTTTCCCTCTATAGTATTATTAGATGAAGCAGGAGACTAAAATTATAGCTGGGGAAAATGGTGAAGTGAAATAGTAGGGAGGTAGAAAGAATGGCTATTAAGGGATTCCTGCATACAAAAGGCCGTAATATATATAATGCGGAAGGTGAAAAGGTACTCTTAAAAGGTGTGGGTTTCGGTAATTGGCTCTTACCGGAAGGATATATGTGGAAGTTTTATGAATCCTGTGACCGGCCAAGACGGATTGAAGAATTGATTCAAAAGCTGGTTGGAGAAAAACTGGCAGATCAATTCTGGGAAAAATTCAGGGAACATTACATAAGTGAAGAAGATATTGCCTGTATCGCAAAGGAAGGTTTTAATTCCATAAGGCTGCCGGTTAATTACAGGGTAATTCAAGAGGAAGAAACGGGAGACTTGCTGGAGGACAGAATGTCTCTCATAGATAGGGCCATAGATTGGTGCTCCAAATACGGCTTATATGTAATCCTTGATTTACATGGCGCACCTGGCGGACAAACCGGTACGAATATTGATGACAGTGAACATGATTTACCGGAGCTTTTTATAAAAGAGAGCAATCAGCGAAGGACCATACAGTTATGGTATCAGCTGGCAGACCGTTATAAGGATAATAAAGCCATAGGCGGATATGATTTGTTAAATGAGCCCTTGCCCCAGTGGTTCTGCAGGTATAATGACAGGGTGCTGCCGCTGTATAAGGAAATAACAGCTGCAATCCGGCAAGTGGATAAAAACCATATGATAATTTTGGAAGGGGTTCACTGGAGTACGGATTGGAGTATTTTTGGCGGATCAGCCTTACAAAACTTTGATGATAATTACATATTGCAGTTTCACAAATATTGGAGCAATCCCGATGAGGAAAGCATAAAACCTTATCTGGATCTGAGGGAGAAGCTGAATATACCTATATTTATGGGTGAAGGGGGAGAGAATAACAAGGATTGGTATACCGGGGTCTTTCAAATGTATGAGGACTTTAATATATCCTGGAACTTTTGGGTATGGAAGAAATTAGATACGAATAATTCTCCCTGCTCCATAAAACTGCCGAAAGACTGGCAGCGGATCATAGATTATATAAAAGGAGACCTTACCCTTGACAGTAATGATGCATGGCGGATACTCAGTGAATATCTTGAAAATATTCCTTTTGAAAAATGTCATTACAACAAAGGGGTAGTAAATTCAATTCTAAGAAGAATTCCTCTTAAAATTCCGGCTGAATATTATGGCTATAAAGGGGAAAACGTGGATTTTCATGTGGAAAAACCAGTTGAAAATCCCATAGGTTTTCGTAACCAGGATAAGAGTGGAATTCAATTTGTAAGGGGGGAAGGCGTACTTAATTTTAAGCATTACGGCGGGGAAGAAAAAAGAGAGGAGGAAGAATTATATATAGAAATAAGAAAGGAGGAGTGGTTTAACTATACATTTCATAGTGAAAATAACTTTTTGAACAAGATAACACTGAAAGTTTTGGCGCTAAGACCGGATACAAAACTAAAGATTTACATCAATGACGCACAAACAATTGAAAGAGTCGTTGATGGTATTGAAATTTATGAATTAGCGATCGATAAAAAAATTATGCTTGATGACTATTATAACCGGATGAAGATTTCATGTGAAGAAGGCAGTCTGAAATTATTTTGGATTAACCTTATGTAATCCTGTAAATGAATTGAAAATCAAATGCAAGGAGAAGGTATTTGATTTTCAATTTATAGAATAGTCATCAAGCTTTTTCTATTTCAAAACCGGTCAACAAAATTTTCATTAACAGGTGCGTGTTCTGAGAAATGTAACGATTCAAATTAGAAAAGAAATTTAATACTTATGGAGGGTGGTTTATGATAAGAAAGGTTTATAAAAAACGTAATAAAGTAATCGCATTTTTACTAATAATTACTATGTTGTGCAGCTTATGTTTACCGGTACCCGTAACAACCTATGCAGCGGACATCACATCCGATGATTTTCTAAAGACCAGCGGAACACTGATAAGAAATAACTATGGACAAGGAGAGACCGTTGATTTGCATGGGACAAACCTTGGCGGCTGGTTTATGCAGGAGGACTGGCTTTCACCTTTGGGAGGGGGCAGATTAAGCCAGGAAGGCTGGAGTGCGTCGGCTTCGCTTGGCACAGCACCGGGAAATGCCATTGACGGAAATATGAATACGTCCTGGACCACCGGGGTCCCTCAGGCAGACGGACAATGGTTTAAGGTAGATATGGGCTCCATTCAGTATTTTGATACCATAACCTTTGATGCGGGTTCCGCAGCCGGAAGTTATCCCGCCGGCCACCTGGTGCAAATATCGCCGGATGGCTACAGCTGGTCAAATATGCCGGAAGGAACTCTTGACGGGCAGCGTATTACTGTAAAATGCGGCGCACAGGCGGCCCGGTATATCCTTATTTTTCAAAGCGGCAGCAAAAGCAATCCCTGGTCAATCGCAGAACTTAACATATATATGGGTGATGACTACAATATGCGGAAAACATTATATGAACGTTTCGGACAAGCCAAGGGGGATGAACTGCTTCACGGGTATCAGAATGCCTGGATTAAGACAAGTGATCTCGATCATATTAAAAATATGGGGATGAACTATGTCCGGGTTCCCATTAGCTGGCTGGAACTTATGGATATGAGCGGTAACTGGAAAGCTTCTGCCTTTACTCAGTTAGACTGGCTGGTGGATAACTGTGAACAAAGAGGCATTTATGTAGTATTAGACCTGCATGCATCTCCGGGAGGGGCCAGCCCATGGGCCAGCAGCGGACAAACCGGCCCGAATCCAAACCGGCTGTGGACAGTGAGCTGGAACCAGGATACAACCGTAGAGATATGGAAGGGTATTGCAGAGCATTACAAAGATAATCCGGTGATAGCCGGCTACGAACTGATCAACGAACCGGTACTTGGTTTCCCGGAGACGGAGGAAGAGGCAGAACAAAAGAATGCTTTTTTGAACCGGCTGTATACCGCTGTTCGTGCAATCGACCAGGACCATATTATATTTTTTGGAGCCCTGGGAAGCTTTGAGGCCATAACACCTCCGACAACCTATGGGTGGACCAATGTGGTGTACACCGCACATCCCTATGCCATGGAACAGCCCACGAACTGGGAGGTTCAGAATGATTTAATTGATACCAAGATTGAGGAAGCCATCGGAATCCAAAACAGCTGGAATGTTCCGGTTAATTTTGGAGAATATAATTTCTATTTCTTTGATGATCTATGGGAAAAATGGCTGTCCAAGATGAATGAGAATCATATTTCCTGGGCCAACTGGACTTATAAAGTAAGGGGAGGCATGGAGGAAAGCGGCGGTGGTAACTTTGGTTTTTATAACTCCAATTCAAATCCGGTTCCGGATGTCAATAAGGACGATGCCGGTACTATAACCGCAAAATGGAATAAATTCAGTACCGATAATTTTAGACCTAATAC
>JAEZSL010000215.1 GCA_023443925.1 Bacillota bacterium
ATTTTAACACTGCCTTCACTGGTGATGCTGCCTTCAAAACGCTTTGCACCTACGTAAACTTCAGCAGCCAGACAGTTACCGGTTACAAGTCCAATAATGGACAATTTACCCTGACAGTCGATATCACCCTTAATATTACCCATAACATCCAAAGAACCTTCTGAAGTAATATTACCGTTAATTACAGTTCCCTTGGTTATAACCGTTACTTCATCCGTTCCGCTTCTTGGAGGCTCACCGGTTATATCTTTTTCCTCGGTTTCTTCGGCTTCTATGGCCGCCTCTGCCTCTGCTGCCTCTTTCTTACTTTCATCTCCGCTTTCTTCTTTGGTTAATATAGCATCCAGAATATCCATATCTACATTATCATCTTCTTCAATATCTTCTAAATCTTCTAATTCTTCGGCCGCCGCAGTCTCTGTCCCTGCTCCTTCTTCTAAAGTATTGACTTCTGTTTTCTCGTCAAACACTTCTTCCGGTATTAGTTCATTTACTGCCTGAGATAAATCGTCCTTGAATTCTTTAAAAAAACCCATATTTCATCCTCCCGTATAAAACTTATTTTTTTTCTTTCGTTGAGTTTGCCTTAACTTGTTGTATGGGTATTACATTTTCATTCAATGGTAATATTTCAGCTCCATGCTCTGTTAATGTTTTCAGGATCATCTTTAAAGAGGTTACCGTATTGGCCTTAGTATCCGTATCATGCATTAACACGATGGACCGGCTATGTAATTTAACTCCGTTAATGACATTCTCGTAAAGTTCATCTAAGGTATAATCTACCCCAGTCGCGTCACCACTTAATACATTCCAGTCGAAATATACAACCGATTTCTGATTCAGATAATTGATAAACATGGAAATGTCTTCTTTTATAAAGCTACTGCTGCTGCCTCCCGGAAAGCGATAGATGGAAGGAAAGTATCCAGTAGTATCATATAACAACTTCCTTATCTTTGTAAAGTCTTTATCAAAATCTTCCACGGATTTATATATTTTATTGTAATCATGGGAATAGGAATGCATTCCCAGTGTATGACCCTGTTCTACAATTTCTTTATACATTTTTTTCGAATGTTCATCTGTTTTGCCGATTACGAAAAAAGTTGCCTTAACATTATAGTCTGACAGGACTTTCAGAATGTCTTCCGTATATTTACTTGGCCCGTCGTCAAAAGTAATATATACCTGCTTTTTATCAAAATCTTTAAAGTCTTTCTGAGTTTTGTTCTTATCAGCAGAAGTATTCTGATCCGTATCCTTCTTACTTGTATCTTTTGATTTTCCGGCAGTTGAATTGGTTACAGCGCTCTTTATGGCTGTATCACTTTTACCGGGTGATTTGTTCTTTTCAGTGGTTTTACTTTCTTCAGTGGTTTTACTTTCTTCAGCGGTTTTACTTTCTTCAGCGGTTTTACTTTCTTCAGCGGTTTTACTTTCTTCAGTAGTTTTATTTTTAACTGATGTTTTATCTATGCCTGCGGTATTTTCCTTACCGCCTGTTGTACCGTTACTGTTACCTTTCTTCGTACTTTCTAAGCCGGATATGTAAGTTTCTGACCCGGGATTGTCCTTTTTTAGATCCCCCGTTTTATTTGCTTTTGTATTTGTCTCCGTTGTACCTGCAGTTGTATTGTTACCGGCAGCTGTGTTCTTGTCCGTCTGCTTACTCACACTGCTTTTGTATATAGTAGCCGCGTGGGCCACAAATTCGTCGCTGGTACTATTATGACCGTTATAAGTTACTCCGTAACGGTCTAACATTAATATATCGATCTGCTTTTGCAGATAATCCAGCTTAAAAAATAATATAACACACAATACGGCAGGAAGAAATAAAAATACAATTGCAATTACAATTATAAACGTTTTAATACGCTTAACACGGTTTCGTCTTGGAGTATCGGAATTCTGACTGCTAATCCTCTTTTCTGTGTCCAAAATAGTTTCTCCTTTAATTATCCAGACCTGATCTACTCTCCAGAATATTTTAACACAATATGAAAAAAAATCATATATCAATTATTTTATTTATGAATATTTTATAAGTCAAGCCTGCCATTCAGCTTATTTTTTATTTGCGTGTTCAGGTGCATCCCCTGAAGGGTTTTATTAATATATGACGAACTTACCTCGTGCATGGGACAAAAAATGCAACTGCACAATACTTTCATGCAATTGCATATCTTTATCGTTTATCATAGATACCCGTTTGTTTGGTCTTTGCACTTACAAAGCCCGGGCCAGCCTTTTCATTCCTTCTTCTATTATTTCAGTACTGGAATTCGTATAATTTAACCGCATTGTAGAATAAACCCCCTCGGCTACATAAAAGGGCTGACCTGGTACAAAAGCGACTTGTCTTTTTAGCGCCCGGTTAAACAGTTCCATACTGCACTTTCCATCCGGCAGAGTCATCCATAAAAACATACCTCCACGGGGTCTTGTAACAGAAACCCCTTCGGGAAAATATCTGTCTATAGCCTCCAGCATAGTATGGCACTGCTCTTTATAGAGAGCGCGGATTTGGTTTATATGTAATTTCAAGTTATTATGCCGGAGATAATCGTTTATTAAATACTGTGAGAAAATATTGGTATGCAGATCCGATGCCTGTTTTGCAGTAACCAGATGACTCATCAATTCCTTGTTTTTCGTGCAGATCCATCCAAGCCGCATCCCCGGAGTTACGATTTTGGAAAAAGAGCCGAACAGTACCATATTATTCGGATCTTTCAGCATAATGTAAGGATACTCTTCACCATCAAAACTCAGTTCGCCATAAGGATCATCCTGAATTAAGATGCAGGGATAATCAGATAGAACTTCCGATATTTCCTGCCTGTTTTGGACGGAATAAGTAAGTCCTGTTGGATTTTGAAAATTCGGTACCGTATACATTAACTTAATCTTCCTTTGTTTAAGCTCCTGTTCCAATTGTTTGGTATCCAGTCCGTCTTCCCTCAGTTTTACCTGCACAAATTCAGGCTCGTATAAGCCAAAGGCCTGGATTGCTCCAAGATAACCTGGTTCTTCCATAAGTATTTCATCGCCCCGGTCCACCAGGACCTTACCCATTAAATCAATCCCCTGCTGGGAACCGGTAGTGATTAGAATATCCTCGGCAGTTACCTCCAGCTTATGACGTCTCCAATAACTTTCGGCAATATATTCCCTTAAGGACCTCAGGCCTTCCGTAGTAGAATATTGAAACGTTCTTGCTCCTTCCTCCATAACGACCCGGTTCATGGATTCTTTTAACGTTTCCTGGGGAAAGGAGACAGGGTTTGGCAATCCCCCTGCAAAGGATATGATTTCTTTGTCTTCCGTAACTTTTAATATATCCCGGATAAAGGATTTTGGCGTATTCCTGATACGATCCGTGAATAATTCTTTCATTTGATACCTCCCATATGATCTGTTACTGCAAATTCCTTGATTTCCTCCAACATCTGCTTGTATTAATAAACCGGCAATGCGTTACTGGCATTCATCCTGCCCTCTTTTGATTCAGAATTCATCAGTTTTTTAATATTGCTGCATATTACCGGTATTCCCTTCTCGATCTGTTCCACTGTGGGCGTTGTAAAATTAAGTCTCATATAATTATCACCGTTCTCACTGGTAAAGAAGGGCATACCCGGCATAAATGCCACTCCGTCCATGATACATAAGGTAAGTAATTCCGAAGCCCTGATCTCCTCCGGCAGACGGCACCAGATATAATAACCGCCGGACGGCTTTGACCATATAAGTCCTTTCGGTGCATAATGCAGTAAAACCTGATGCATCCAATCGCATTTTCTTTTGTACTCCTGTTTTAAATACTGTATATGAGTTTCATAGTCTCCGCTCTTTATGTATTCATAAACCAGCCATTGGGATATGTTGTTTGGATGGATATCCATATTCTGCCGGACGAGAGAACACTGGGCAATCATTCTCTTATGAGCTGCCATAAATCCCAGACGGATACCGGAGCAGATGGTTTTTGAAAATGTTCTCAGCAACAGAACATAACCGTTGGTATCCAGCTGGTAAAGGGTGGGCAGGGATTTTTCCTGAAATTCAAGACCGGCATAGGCGCCGTCTTCAATAATATACACATCATAACGGTACGCCAGCTCCAGGAGCTTTTTTCTCCTGTCCAGACTCATGGAAAAGGAAGAAGGATTTTGACAATCCGGTATGGTATAAATACATTTTGGATGGTATTTTATGATCAGCTGTTCCAATCCGTTTGTCTGCATACCATTATTGTCCACCGGCACTTCAAGAATCCTGGCTCCAGCCGATTTAAAACCCTGCAGTGCCAGGAAATAAGTCGGTGCCTCTGTAATCACCACGTCCCCGGGTTGTATAATAATTCTGGTTACAAGATCAATCCCCTGCTGTGACCCGGTTAATATCATAATGTTCTCCGTGGTCTGGTTTATTTTTTCTCCAAGCAGCCGGCTGCAGATAATTTTTCTAAGTTCCTCGTTACCGGCTATAGGGGTTTGTGAAAGAACATCCCGTCGGCTTATATCCCCGGTGCATTGGGCAAAGGAAGCAAACGGCAGTTCCGGTATTAAGTCCGGGCTTGCCATACCAAGAGCAAAGGATATAATATCCTCCTTGCCAAGCATAGGAAATAACCGGCTGATCATATTATTATTAAAATCGTCCATATGGGTATTAAATAACTGATTCCATTTCGGACTGATTCTTTCCTTATATATATCTGCTTTATCCGAAACTACAGTTCCCTGTCCCACTCTGGACTCGATAAATTCTTCCTCTTTCAGGCGGTTATAGGCATTTAATATGGTGCTTCGGTTTACACCCAGTTCCGCCGCCAGTTTCCGCTCCGGAGGTAAGACCGTTCCCTTTGTTATATCACCGGATACGATCTGAAGCCTTATCTGTTCATAAATTTGTATATAAATCGGTCTTTTGATTTCTTTATCCAGGATTATTTCCATACCAATACCCTCCAAATACTCAGCCTTTTTGACATTGTATCAATCCAAAGCCAACATTACAACATCCAATTTTATTTTTATTACCCCTCCAATTCAAGCAATGAAACTTATATATATAAATTTATACTCCACCTGATATACCCGCCAGCTCAACCGACTATGCTAAAGCATACCGGCTCAGTATATTGTAACTTTTTAGACTACAGCATAGGGAGGCAAATTCCAGAAAATAGAGTAACCGCCGGAAATAAGTATTTCCGGCGGTTACTCTAACAAATTATTAAATTATTTATTTTGTTATCAGTTCTTATTTCTAAACCAATCCCCACCTGTGGGCTATAACTGATAACGCCTCCAGAACGTACAGTGATATTGTATACGTCCAAACCTTATTAATTCTTTATAGATTTTCCCCGTTACTTGATATAACTTTCTGATACCACCAGGCAGAATCCTTTAACGTTCGTTTCTGACTTTCATAATCCACGTGGATAATGCCAAATCTTTCCGTATACCCGTTAGACCATTCATAATTATCCATTAAGGACCAGGTAAAATACCCATCTACCGGTGTACCCTCTTCAATTGCCTTGTTGAGTTCAAGCAAATAACGGTGCATAAAATCAATTCGCAAAGGATCATGTACTTTACCGTCCATACTCACCCAGTCTGCCATAGACAGGCCATTCTCAGTAATATAAATCGGCAGCCGGTATCTATCAAAGAGAAATTTCGGCATATAATGCAGTATAGCAGGTGTAACTCCCCATTTGAATGCCGTAAGATCAAATCCTGGTTTTCGCGGTACCACTGCAGGCTCTCCGTTTTTACCGGCTTTAATTTCCGTACCCTGATAAAAATTACAGCCCAGAAAGTCAATGGGAGAAGAAATTAATTCCATATCTCCGGTTTTTATCATCTCTGCCGGAAAGTCTTCACCGAATACCTGAATCCCATCTTCCGGATATTTTCCAAGAATAATCGGATCCAGCCACCATGGGGTACACCAGAAGTTTCTGTCTGTAATTTGAAAGGCTTTCTTTTGAGCCGCAGCAACATCTTCCTTCCGACCCGAAGCCGGATAAAATGCCGAAGGATTTGGTGCTATCCCAATCTGTGGTTTTTTAACCGCATATTTTCGGATTATTTGTACCGCCCTTCCATGAGCCTTCAGAATACTGTGAATCAGATAAAAACCCTGTCTGTCCGTCACACGAAGTTTTGGAGCACATTCACCGTCTATGTGCCCGATTATAATATGGCACTGAGGTTCATTTAGGGTCATCCAGTAAGATACTCTGTCAGACAGTGCTTCCACTACCACTTTCACATATTCTGCAAAGATTTCCGGCATCTTGGGATTAGCCCAGCCTCCGATATCCTGCAGAGCCTGCGGAAGATCCCAGTGAAACAGCGTAATATAAGGCTCTATCCCTGCCGCAAGCAATTCATCCACCAAATCACTGTAGAACTTTATTCCCAAGGGGTTTACTTTTCCCTTGCCTTCCGGCAGAACTCTGGACCAGCTGATCGAAAAGCGATAAGCTTTCAGACCAATTAATTTCATATACTGCACATCTTCTTTATAGCGGTGATAATGGTCACAAGCTATATCCCCGGTATGACCATTCAGGATATTCAAACGTTTACGCTGTGTATCCAGCTTTTTATCATGGGAATAGGTATCCCAGATAGAAGGACCTCTCCCATCTGCCTTGGCACCGCCTTCAATCTGGTAAGCCGCAGTGGCGGCACCCCAGACAAAATTTTTCGGGAAACTCATAATATACGTACTCCTTTTCTTGGCAAATCTCATATTTTATATTGACTTTTTATTTACAAGCTCAAATTACTACTATGTAATACAATCCGCTCAGATATGTTAATATACTCCTCTGTTACCTAATCCATAATCTGGTATTCCAGCTGTAAATCAAGGACGCACTCAGCCTTTTACCGCACCAACTACAATACCTTTTACAAAATACTTCTGAAAAAAAGGATAAACCATGAGGACCGGTAAAGCACCGATTACCGCAACTGCCATACGTATGGAGGTTGAGGGCATTTTCATGGTAGCTGCCCCTGAGGACGCTGCACTTTTTATCATTTCTACATTCTGAAGCATTTTATTTAAAAGCACCTGGATGCTGTAATATTTATCATTATTCAGATAATACAAGCCGTTCAGCCAGTCATTCCAATAACCAAGTCCGATTAGTAAGATCAGGGTTGCAATAATTGGTTTTGCCATGGGCAGAACGATCTTTATTAAGGTTGTAACTTCTCCGGCTCCATCCGCTTTCGCCGCCTCAATCACCTCTTCCGGTATATTGCTTGTAAGATAAGATCTCATCATAATAACATTAAAGGCATTCATTAAAAGTCCGGGTACAATCAGTGCCCAAAGCGTATTCTTAATATGAAACATCTGGGTCCACATAATATAGGTAGGTACCAGGCCACCATTAAAAAGCATGGTAAAGAATATAAAAAACGCAAAGAAATTCCTGCCCGGCAAATTCTTTCTGGACAAAGGATAGGCAAACAGGGTAGTCAAAACCAGGCTGCAGAAAGTACCTGTAACCGTTACAAGGATGGAGATGCCGTAGCCTCTTATAATAGACTTAGAACCAAAAATCAAATACTTATATGCCGTTAAATCCAATTCGTGAGGAATAAAAGAATATCCGTATTTAACCAATGCATCATCTGCAGTTAGTGATGAACTGATCAAAAGTATAAAGGGCAGGATACACATCAGACTCAGGAGAATCATAATCAAATTAACTACATATTGGAACACTTTATCATTTCTTACCATAAATCATCCTCCTAAAATAATGCATTTTCCTTACTTATTTTCCGCACAACAAAATTTGCGGTCAGTACCAGGGCAAAACCAACCAATGACTGGTATAAACCGGCTGCGGCAGCCATACCTATATTATTCTGCTGCGTCAGTCCACGGTAAACATAGGTATCAATTGTATTAGTGACATCAATTAATGCCCCGCTGTTCATTGGCACCTGATAGAACAGTCCAAAATCGGAGTAAAAGATTCTGCCCACTGACATTAAGGTAAGTGTAATAATCGTGTTCTTTAATCCCGGCATGGTAATATACTTAATCTGCTGCCAGAAGGTAGCTCCATCAATTACCGCAGCTTCGTAGTAGCCTTTGTCGATTCCGATCAGCGTCGCATAATAGATAATGCAGCTGTAGCCAAATACTTTCCATATATGAACAAAAGATAGAATATAAGGCCAGTATTTTGCTTCCGAATACCAGGAAATTGCCTTCAAGTCCAATTTTTCTATAATCGAATTATTAATAAAGCCGCTTTGTGTATTTAAGAAACCATATACGATATAGCTTACTACAACAATCGATATCAAATATGGTATTAAAATCAAAGTTTGATATGCCTTTTTTGCTTTTTCATTCTTAATTTCATTTAAGATAATTGCAATTACAATTGCCGTAACCGTACCCAGAACAATAAAAACAATATTGTAACCCAGGGTGTTCCTGGTAATTGTCCATGCGTCTTTGGTTTTAAACAAAAACTCAAAATTCTTTAAACCAATATCCGGACTCAGATACATCCCTTTTCTCATGTCATACTTCTTAAAAGCCAGTACAATTCCAGTCATTGGAATATAGTTGTTAATAATCAGGTAAATCAGTCCCGGTACCATCATCAAATAAAGAGGCAAAAACTTTCTAATTGTTTTAATACTAAAAAACCCGGAGCTTTTTGATTTAATTTGCATATTGTCATACCTCGCAGTTTAAAAAATCCGGCAGCAGGAAAATGCCGCCGGAAATCCTGTTAATTTATCTGTTTGTCTTACTGCTGAGCAAGCCAGGCATCCAGCTGCTTCTGTTTCTCAGCGATAATCGTATCGATTCCTGCTACCTTTAGTTCTCCTGTCATTTTAGGAATTGCTTCCTCCGGATTCAGGCAGCCTGTGATTAAACCATTTTGATACTTTTCTATCACATTATTGCAGGCGGTTACTTCATTGAGAACCTCTTCATTATTGAATACAAAACCTTTTGCAGGCGAAGCTTTTGCAGATGCATTGAATTTACTCAGTTCATTCCAGACATTTGACTCATCACCATTCCAGACATAGGTAATCTGTTCATTCGGCCAGGCCCATCCTACAACAGAGTAATTGGTTGTGGAAGCATCCACACCGTCTACATAATCAATAATCTTGTTTTCTTTGTCTACAAACTGATAGTTATTGCCTTCAATACCATTGATGAAAAGATTGGCAATGTCAGGATTTGTATACATTAAGTTAAGCATTTCCATGGCCTTCTCCGGCTTTTCACTATTTCCGGCAATACTCCAGCAGGCATTTACCATAGAGGTAGTAGAATGAGCATCATATAACTGTACCGTTGCAATTTCTACACCGCATTTTCTGGTCTCTTCTGCTTCAAAGCCTGCTTTAAGAGGGGTAAATGTACCAAAGCCCACTCCGGAACCAATATAGGTAGCATAGCTTTCATCCGTATTAGCACCGTCCGGCATCATTAAGCCTTCCTGTACCCATTTGTAAATATAAGAACAATATTCCCGGAAAGATTCTGTTTCAAAGAGGTTAACCACCTCCGTGCTGTCATTCAGACAGTTTTCCAATACACCAAGACTGTCACCCAGTACATCACTTGACCAGGTGGGGAAATTCATACTTCCGCCATTGGGTACGCAAGGATAGATATCCGGATATGCTTCCTTGACTTTTCGTAACATGTCTTCCAGTTCTGCATAACTAACCGGTTTACTGTAGTCGAGGCCTAATTCATCCGCAATCTGTTTATTCATTTCAAAGCCTCTGGCCTGTGCCTTATCCTTATTCATAGGGATACCATAGATGCTTCCGTTTACAGTAACACAAGCCCAGTCTTCTTCAGATATACTCCCTTTGGTCTCTGGTGCATAGGTGGCGAGCAGCTCATCCATTGCAACCACTTCGTTGCTGGCAACCATACTGGATAAGGAAACCTGCCAGGGGAAAGCGAAAAACAGATCCAGCTTTTCACCGGAAGTCAGTGCCAGATTCAATTGATCCTTTGTTACACCCCTGATAAGCTGTACATCACAATTAATCAATTCTCTTGTGATTTCACTAACCTTTTCCGACACCGCCTCACATTCCTCCGTGGATGCATCATACGGAGCATAGATAGTGACCGTATATGGCTCTTCCTTATCTGCATTGGCAGCTGTATTTTCAATGGAACCGTCTTTTGAAGTTGTTTTTGAACCGGAACACCCTCCCAATACGCTGATTGACATTGCTGTTACTAAAAAAACAGCCAATAGTTTTTTTAATTTCATAACCTTCCTCCTTTATTTGATGCTATCATTATAAAAAAATCAGATCGTTTCCTCTACCTTGTCTGTATCTTCTTATCATAAAAAATGTAATGTCTTTTTTAATCCTGTTATCATTTCAAAAAAATGTAACATTCCATTGTCAGAAATGTTACATTTTATCATACTGCTAATTTTTGTTTATTTTCGATGACCATTTAATTCCCTGTCTTCTGCCGGCGGCAGGCCATTGATCTTTTTATATACCTGTGCAAAATAAGAAAAATTATTGTAACCAACCTTCATGGTAATCATACTGATGGATAGATTCGTACTTCTTACCAGTTCCTTGGCTAATTCCATTTTTTCTTCCATTATATATTCCTTAAGGGATTTACCTGTTTCATTCTTAAATAATCGTGACACATAATTGGGATTGAGATGAACTGCCTCCGCAATATCCGTTCTGCGTATATCCGATTCAATATTGCTTCTGATATATTGCAGGATATAATCGATCTGGGTTTTCTGCTTTTCCTCCGATGCACCTTTTTCATTAAAGAATCCGGTAAGATACCGAATCAGCCACTTCATTTCATCGACAGAAAAATATGCTTTCAGGAACCGTTCCCGTTCCGCATCCTCTTCAAAGATTTCAGAAAAGGTGATACCAAACTTTTCCGCAGACAAATACATAATTCCCAGAAAATCCTGATAGAACCGGACCAGCGTATCAGCATTAATCAGCTTCGTCCCGGTAAGATTATCTAATAATACAATTGCATCGTCACATATGTTTTCATATAAATTATTTTCAACCAGGGTACCAATGCTGCTGAAAAAATGCTTTATTTCTTCTCCTCCGGTCTGGGCATCCCGCTTCGCATCTCCGTCAATTACCCCCTGGTCCTGGGTAACATTATCAGACTTTAATTGCTCCAGCTTGTCTGCTTTATTCTTTAAATCCCTGGTATCATTACAGGAAATCAGGTAACAAGCGGTCACACAGCCGTTATATTCCTGATAAATCCTGCTGAAATGCTTCAACTGGTTTACAACAATCTCTTTCTCTATGGTACAAGGCTCTTTCTTATAAATATATATCACGTAATCCAACCGGGATTTTGAGTAAAGTAAAATTCCATAGCCATAACCGGCCAAGAGTTCCTCTAATATATTTTCAATGGTATACCGGATCAGATCATTATCCCAATCCTGAATTACCGGACTTTCTTTCTGAATCTGCAGACAAACAGCAAAAGTGTTACATACCTCCTGTACCGGGATACCTAAGTTTTTAAGATCTCTGATGGCTTGCTCCTGGGAAGAACCTGTCTCACAAAAGAATCTTCTTAAAACAGCATCCAGAAAAAGATTCTTTCTTTTTTGCATCAGTTCTTCGTAATATACCATCTCCTCTTTTTTTCTGGATATCCGGATTTTATCCATTGCTTTTACAAGAGCTTTTTCAATCTCCTCATATCTGGCTGGCTGTAAAATATAATCAAAACTTCCCAGCCGGAGTGCTTCCTTGACATATATGAAATCTGCATGGGCAGTTAAAAAAATGCATTCTATTTTATATTTATATTCCTTAACCCAGGAAAACAGACTAAGACCATCTTCTACCGGCATTTCTATATCACATAACAGGATATCTATCTCCTGGCTGCTTATGATTTTCTTTGCCTCACCGGCATTATAAGCCTTTAATACCTTGGTTACACCAATTTTTTTCCATTCAATTCCGAAAACCAAACCGCTTACTACACTGATATGGTCATCTATCACTAATACCGTCATGCACCCACCTCGTTTATATCTATCGGGATATAGAATTCCACACATGCTCCGTTTGAATTACTGAGAAAGATAGTACCTCTGCCATGATATAAGAGTTCCATACGCTTTTTAATATTTTCGATACCGATATGTTCTTTGGAATCCTCCTCATTTTTAACATCCTTGGTACCTATTACATCCTTCATACCCAATACATCCAACGTTCCTGATATCTCCTTCGTACCCAGTACATCCGGCGAAAATCCCGGTCCGTTATCCAGTATGGTAATACATACATAGGATTCTGATTCACTTATAAGCTTAGATACCCTGATGGATATCATCAGCCTTTTATCCGTTACTCCTCCATGTTTTACGGAATTTTCAATAAAAGTAATAATGGACAAAGTTGGAATCTGAAACTGCCAAAGTTCCGGATCAACGTCAATATTGCATTCCGGCGGTTCGGACCGGCACATTTTTTGTAATGCAATATAAAGTTTTACACCTTTGATTTCCTCTTCCAGACTAATTAAAGAGGGATTAATCTGAAACAGGCTTCTTAGGTACTCAGAAAGCAGCAATATCATTTCCTGAATGGAATCGTATTGTTTCTGATTTGCCATTGCATAAATATTTTTTAAACAATTCAGAAAGAAATGCGGCCGGATTTGAATCTGCAAATATTGCATCTGTACATTTTTATACTGCAGTTCCTGTTCATAGGCACTGATTTTTAATGCCTTGATCTTGTCGACCATAACATTAAAGGTATCTTTAACCTGCAGGAATTCGGCAATTTTATAATCTTCGGACATATGTGCTTCCGTTTGTCCGGCTCCAATGGATTCCATAGTTGATACCATAGACTCCATTGGATTAAATAGTGTTTTCTTCATATAGTAGAAACCAACCGGTATAAAGCATGCAATACTCACCGTTAAAACCATAAGCAGAATCTGCATAAGATCAAGATATCGAAAAGCACCACTATAGGTACTCACATAATACTGCCGAAGCCCGGCGTAAGGGAAGTCCTTCTGCACAATCATATAATGGTTTCCGGCGCTGCCGGTTATGTAATACTTTTTTGCCGACTGTTCCAGAACAATATTGTTCTCTTCAACAAATTTATTCATATTTAATGGAGTATTATCCTCCGCGGTAAATATCAAATAACCGCTCTCGACCTCATCCGCTTCCTTCTGCGGTGTAGTAACCAGAGCAAAATCAATTACCATAATTACATAAACATTGCTGTTTCTTAAGATTCTCACCAGATAGTTTCTATCGGTCAGAGTAAGGAGCTGCCATCCGGCTTTGTAGCATTCATCATCCTGCATTAAAAGTTCTATGTACTGATTTAATTCACATTTTTCATCGTAAGTATATTTACCGCTGCTTGCATAAACCATTCTGGTAAGGTTATGCTGGGGCGAGCTGATTCCTAAAGCCGCCAGTCCCTCCAGTTCGGATCGAACTAACGCTTTAAAATCGGCAGCAATATCATTACCGCAGATATAAGCTTCCATATAGCCTGTGGCATAATTTAATTGCAGCATACTGGCATTATTGGCCATTGCATTGGCCATGGAATAACTCAAATAATCCATGTCCTGTATAACCGGCTTTTCATAAATCGATACAATATCACGGTTGTTTGATGCTACCTGTTTGTTTAATACTTTCAGTGTATATAAATTATATGCGATGAGGATAATCAAAAGCGGTATAAGCAGGATTATCATCCATAGCAATATCTGTGTTTTTAATCTTTTCATATTCATTGGCACCTTTTGTCATAGCAATACACATACCTTATCACATTTGTATTCCCTATTTCAAGATAATTCGACACAGCAATTAAGGTCTAACCGAGGTTCCGTCCGGCAGGCGGCATTATTGAGCACCGGACCGTTTCTCCAATACGAACTGCCCATCATGGTCTGCCAGATATCTTCGATATTATGAACTGACTTCCCTATTAACATCGGGGTCAGTTACTTTTCTATAGCAGTAACCACTGCTTTATACCTCCAGGTAAAAGTAGCACAGCCATAACTTGTTATTTCCGGTTCGGAGGTTTCTACCTTAACAAGTACCAGATTAATATTCCTTGGTGCAGTAACAAACACTTTAATATTTTTAATCGTAATATCCTGCATTCTTAAACTCCTTTATGTTCTTATATTAACAATATTATATTTTATTACGGTGTTATTTAGCTATCAGGTATGTAAGCATTTAGCATAAAAAAAGAAACTTTACCCTGCATCAATTACACAAAAACTACCTTCAGCAAAATAATGTGACATTTTACTACTAATTTTGTTACATCTGCCTTCACCAGGGTTAATTTATCCGGTGAATCACAAACTGTATCGCCAGTAACAAGAGCCAGGTATAAAGCATAATAAATTTCACTGTAGTAGACCAGGAACAGATTACCGCAGCTTTCTCATTAAATTCAGGATATTTGTTAAGCATAAACAGAAGCAGGGTGTTTTCCGTTACATCCAGTACTGCCCTCATGACAGCTGTGATGGTAAGCAGAATTCTAACCGGATTTGATACAAAACCTGCATTTGTAATAGCAAACATGGTGATAAGGAAACAGGTGATAAAGATAAAATCCAGCAGTAAAAATCTTTTGTAAGCCATCCTGCCCTCTTCCCCGATCCGTTCCAGAACCGATTTTAAGGATTTACCGCTATAATGAAAACGCATATCCGGCAGACGGAAGGACGGATCAAATTTTTGTATACCCCGCAGCCCGTGATTCGTCGTTTGCATTAGCAGCAGGCATAACAGGAACCCGGTTATGCCAATTACATTAATTATTTTCATAAAACTCTCCTTTCCATGGTTTGATTCTTCCGCCTTACTTGTGGCGGTCTATTCTATATAGTATAATATGGTAAATAGAAAGAAGCAATCCGGCCAAAGCAAGTGCTACAGTCGTATTGAAACTGTAGCGGCGGCAGTGAAAGGAGGTAAAAACATGCTTAATACGAACAATCCAACCGCAAAGCAATCCCAGGAGTGGATCATCCGGGAATTACTCGGTTTAATGGAAACTAAAAATTATGACAAGATCAGTGTCTCGGAGATTTGCCGGAAAGCAGATATCGACCGCCGTACCTTTTATCGGAATTTTAACTCTAAGAACGATGTATTGGAGCAGTATATCAATATTTTACGCCAAGAATATCTGAGTAATTATTCTGATGAAGACGGAGCCAGCAGCTATAAGGCTGCCAAGTATTTTTTCGAGTTCTGGAACCGGCATTTGTGCTTTATTAAAAGTATTAAAAACAACGGACTGAGTGATTATGTATTCCATCTGTTTACATCGTTTTCCAAGGAGCATAATGAGTTTTTAATTGGTGATTTCCAGCCAGATATGCAATTAGAATACATATACGCTTATCGGATTGGTGGTTTCTGGAATGTACTGCTGACTTTATCCGATAAAGAAAATAAACCTACTCCCGATGAACTGGCCTTAATTCTTTCTCAAACATGATGAAGTGTTCTTATCATGATAAAGTCTTAATATCATTAGTATCGGCAATAAACGGGCTATTGCAAATTTTAATGTCCAAACCTATTAAAGACCGGTTTTGATTCATTTGCAACAGCCCGCTGCCTGCGGTTATAGTATTTTATTTTCCTTATCTGGCTGACGGTCTCTCCTTTGCTTTGTCTGTCTCTGCCGCATTCTTTCTGGCTTCTTCTTTATTCTTACGCATTTCATTTACTGATTTCTCCGGTACCCGTATCCCTTTATAGTCTTTTGACGGAATCAGATTTCCGGAAGATAACCTATGTTTCGCGGCTTTAATTTCCTCTTTATACTGTGGCAGCCAGGCTTCCCCTGCTACCAGCATTTCATCAACCATTTGGAAAATTTCCGCCGGTGTACAAACAGCACCGGTAAGGGGATCCATTAACATTGCTTGTCGTAATAAGGTGATATCAGCGGTAACGGCAGCCTCCACGGCAAGACGCTGCACCCAGATACTCTGGGAACAAACCGCAGCACAGCCAAGCGGTAAATCTCCTACCTTGGGAATATTAATGCCATTGGCATCCACATATCCCGGCACCTCTACTACACATTCATAAGGAAGATTCGTTATGCAGCCTTCATTCATGACATTAAAATGTCCCCGGTAAATCCGTCCGGTTTCCAGGCCCTCAATGATATAAGAGCCGTGTTCCTGGCTGCGGTTTTCTTTTATATATTTTTTAGCCGGTTCTTTCATCCAGTTTGGGAAATCGTCTTCAAACCAATTGCGGCCTTCTCTGCATACACGGAGATATCCGCCGGTTTCCCCATTAATCCATACGCCAAGATCAATCCAGTCTTTTATTTCCTCCGGACGCTTCCGGTACCAGGCAACGTATTCGGATAAATGTCCGTTAGATTCCGTGGAATAATAACCAAAATTCTTTAACATATCTATTCTGACTTTCTCGGTTTTTGAAAGCTCTTCATCCGCCAGATAGGCAGGCAGAATTTTGGGCAGCATATCCTCTCCGTTATGCTTTACGGATATGTACCAGGTCTGATGATTAATGCCGGCACAGATGATATCGACCTCTTCCATTTTAAGTCCCAGTGCTTTGGCAATCTGATGATGACCGCCCTGTACGCCATGGCATAGGCCTATGGTCTTTACTTTGCCGTATTTATTGGCAGCCCAGGTAAGCATTGCATTTGGATTGGAATAGTTAAGCATGATGGCATCCGGAGCTGACACCTCACGAATGTCTTTGCAGAAATCCAGAATTGCTGCAATGCCACGTTGTCCATACATGATTCCGCCGGCACATAAGGTATCACCAACGCACTGGTCGATGCCGTATTTAAGAGGAATTTCAACATCTGTTTCAAAGGCCTCAAGCATTCCGATACGGACACAGTTGATAATATATCTGGCACCCCTAAAAGCGTCTCTGCGGTTAAGCGTCGTATGGATTTTAATATTTATCCCGTTCTCGTCCAGATCTCTTTGACACAATGCGGTTACCATGTCCAGGTTATGCTGATTGATATCCGTAAAAGCCACTTCAATATCATGAAATTCCGGCACAGTCATTAAATCCGAAAATAAAGTCCGGGTAAAACCAACACTTCCGGCTCCGATAAAAGCAATTTTAAATGACATAAATTATATCCTCCTTATGATGTACTTAGAAACTTAATTCATATAGATTACTAAAATCATTATAGATTATAATAAAGCTAAAAGAGGAAAGAATTCTGTACTCTATTCCAAAATGTAAGATATTATGATATTATTATTTTGTTGTGTAATGGTTATATCCTAGTTCAGAGGAGTTAGGTTGAAAAAACAAAAGCAGTTTTTTCAACATCCTGATTTATACGTGCGCCAGTGCGCACAGATGGGAGTTAGGTTGAAAAAACGAAATACAGTTTTTCAACATCTTGATTTATACGTGCGCCTAAGCGCACAGATGGGAGTTTAATACGATTAAAAAGATCATATAAAACACAGATAAGCATTAACGAAATTCGATATCTGAGAACCCGTATAAAGACGGAGGCTTCATAACCTATGTTGTTTTAAGAAAAAAAATATGATTATAACTGAAAAACCGTAAACCAAATGCAATTTATAACTCATATTCAAACCGAATGAAAACGATATAAAAAATATCACTGAATTCCTTGAATATAATCCGGAGGTGCAATAATGACTGGCAGAACAACTGCGGCAAAACCGTTACAACAAAGTCTTTATCACAGAGAAATCTCATCACATTGGTTTCAAGTGAAGCGTTATTATGCCATGAATTTTGATTTCTTTGAAATGGAACCCCATACCCACAATGAATATGAAATAATGTATGCGGTCAGCGGCAGTTGTAAAATATTATATTGGCCAGAAGAGAATAATGAAAAGGAAGTAATCTTACGGGAAGGTGAATATGTATTAATCGATTGCCGTATAAAACATCAGCTAATCGTGGCAAAAGGAATGCCCTGCCGTGTCCTGAACCTTGAAATACAAATTATTCCTCAGGAGAAAATGCTTCATTTACAGCATTTTATGGAGCAATCAAAGGCTCTGCTGGATTTCTTAAAGTACCCTTTAGCTCTCCTCAAAGGTTATGATGATACCGGTACTCTGCACACCATTATTACCGAACTTCACCGCCAATTGCAAAACAGCACGGATGAGGCAGAACATCAGGTTATGCAAAACCTTATCCTTGCCCAGTTCTTAATTGAATTAAGCCGTCAAAGATCACGAAAATACTATACTGAGAGCGGAAGCAAATATGTCCGTAAAGCACTGACTTACCTGACGAATCATTTTGATCAGGACATTAAGATAAAGGATATTGCACATGAGATTGAGATATCCCCTGCCTATTTACAGCGATTATTCAAGGACCAGACCGGAAAGACAATGATTGAGAAGATGAATGAGCTTCGTATTGAGAAAGCAAAAATCCTTCTGGAAACCAGCAGTCTGCCCATCCCGGATATCGCCGTAAGTGTGGGGTTTAACAATCGCCAGCACTTTACCTATACTTTTTTAAAACTCGTCGGATGCTCTCCTGCATTATTTCGCAAACATAAAGGGGATTACCGGGTCTGGAATGGCTTTAATTAAATGCGGAAGGCAGACAGGTTCATCATTCTTTTCTTTCGATGCGAACAATACCTTTGTCACCGTCAACGATGATTTCCTGTCCATCCCTTAATGTTTCCGTTGCGTTGCCGCAGCCCAAAACTGCAGGTATATTATATTCCCTTGCGACGATAGCGCTATGGGATAAAGGCCCGCCGGTATCGGATACGACCGCGGAGGCTAAAACAAACAGCGGCGTCCAGGACGGGTCGGTATAGCGGCAAACCAGGATGTCGCCCTGCTGCATTTTATCAAACTCCTGTAAGGTAAGAATCTTTTTGACCTTTCCCCGACAAATTCCTCGGTTACCAGATACTCCTGTCAATGTATTATTATCATCCATCTTTCCCCCAAGTGAAAGGCTGTTCCACAATTTTTCGTTTTGAGGTCGGTTTACCTTTCTGACCGCAACTCGATTTTTATAATCCTGCACTCCCTCAGGAAGTGTATATATCTCTGCTAATGTAAGAAAAAGAATGTCCTCCGGCTGCTCAAATAGTTCCGGAAACCGAAGATTCAGCTCAAGCACAACTCTGCGTGCCAACCCATAACACATTTCAATCAGGTAAAGGCTTTCTTCCCGATTCACATGATACCCGCGTATTTCCTCAATCTTCTTACACATCCTGGCAGCTTTTTTTGCAGAAAAGCGCAAGGTGATTTTTTCAAGGATTTCCTGATACTTGTTATTTTCCATATTCTGATTATCCGACTGCAGTAAAGCTTTTATCAAAGAAAACAACGAAGTCATATCTTCAAACCATGATACGGAGCTGAATGCACAATAACTGCTGCCGGACTTCCAGCCAAATTCACCCAGAAAATTCTGTAACCTGACCGAAAATTCAGGATATTGGTTCCGTATGGTTTCTATGGCTTGGCTGTCATTATGTCTCAGGCTTGTAATAGCATTTTTCAATTCATTATCCCATTGAATATAGGTGGCCAGCTTATTTAACGCAACATTTAATTCCCACGTTTTATAAGGCAATTTGCTCAATAAATCGAATTCATTGATATTTTTATCAACCCGCTTTAAGGTTGGGTACAGCAGCTTGGAAACAGCAACGGAAGGGAAAATATTATAACGAAAGCGGATGTAGGCAATCTCTTCCGATAAGTTCATAAGATCTTTTACCTGACGAACCAACGCAGGGACGGATAACAAAGATACCTCCATCTCGGATATTTTCTTAAGTTCTTGAGTTATATTGAAAAACGCACGTTCTGTATTCAATGAATTGATTTCATAATTTGTAAACTTGCGCAACAGAAAGGGGATTTTCACAATCTTCGGAGAAATATGCATGGCACCTGTCGTAAAGGATAATATGCCTTCTTCATCCATTTTCAGCTCACCGCCAAGGGTTACACCTAATTCCTGGAATACTTTAGATTTTGCCTGATCTATGATTTCACAGGGTTCTACATCCAGAGGATAAAGGGGGTTAGGGCAATGCTCAATCCAATTATTCAGCACCGCTTTCTGTGATGCGGAAAGCTCCGGCGGTCTCTTGTTCGTTTTGTTTAAAGTTGTAATGGGACGGGATTGCAATATATATAGCTGACCGCCTGATATAGCCCATTCAATATCCTGCGGACTCCTATAATGCTGTTCTACCTTTTGGCCCATTGTAAAAATTGCATGGGCTTGTTTTTCATTCAGACAAAAACGGCTTTTTTGCTCCAAGGGTGTATTTCTTTCCTCAATTCCTGTGGTGCTATAGCAAATCAGTATATCTTTATCGCCAAGCTTTTTATCAGAAATACTTCTTTGTTTTTTGCTGTAGATATAAATATCCGGCGTTACTTTTCCTGAAACAATAGCTTCACCAAGCCCCCAGGAGGCATTGAGCATCATTTGATCCGTGTCCTGGCTGACTGGATCTGCGGTAAAAAGAACGCCCGAAACTTCGCTTTCAACCATCTTTTGGACTACAACCGCCAAAGACACTTTGACGGTGTCAAAGCCTGCCTGTTTTCGATAAGTCGCAGCTCGAGCAGAATACAGAGATGCAAAACACTTTTTTATTGCAAGGATAAGCTGCTCTTTACCAACGACATTAAGATAGGTCTCCTGCTGTCCGGCAAAGCTGGCTTCCGGCAAATCCTCGGCGGTCGCTGAAGAGCGGACGGCAACTCTCATATTCTGCCCCAGCACCGCATAACTCTCTGCAATCTCCTGTTCAATTTCTGGCCAAAACTGTCCGGCCGTAATGACAGAGCGAAGCTTTTCACTGTAAGCAGATGCCTGCCTGTCAAAACCGTTGTACTTCATATATTCGACAAAAGCTTCTCCTGTAACGCAAAAGCCATCTGGGACAGGCAAACCTGCGTTATACATTTCACCCAAATTTGCACCTTTCCCACCGACTACAGAAATATCTTCCTTCTTTATTTCCTGAAACCTTCTAATGTATTTCATAATAATCCCTCCCTCCAGACTGAATCTCACTTATTTGGTTAACTCTAGCTTTGCTTTAATCGAAATGATACAGACGCGGCAATCGTCCCTGATACGGCGAGAATCAAAACACCACCGATATAATATTGCTGTGGATAACTGAGTGAGAACTGAAAAAGTATGGTTCCGATACTGCCGCCAAAATTTCGGATTAAATGGGCGGTGCTGTTTACACCGGAAGCATGACCCTGCGTTCGTGTCGCTACATATCCCGACATTACGGACATTAACACGCCTAAGCCAAATCCCAGTAGTCCTACCGCCAGCGTAAAGAAGAATGGCATGAAAACACAGCCTGCTAAGCCGGTCAGCCAGCCGATTACGATAATTGGGCGTTCAGAAAGTTTAATCAATGCCCCCGACACGCTTCCCAGCCCTATGAGGACAACGAATACCGTCAGCAGATTCCCAGCTTTATCTGCACGAAAGCCCATAGAAAACTGCATCAAACTTGGCAGATAGGCAAGACAAACATTATAGAACGCACCCAGCAGAAATACCTGCAGGCACAGGTTTCTCAACAGAGGGTCACATGCAAATTCCTTTGGAATCAGTACATTTCCCCCTTTGGCGTCCTTCCAAATCACAAAGAAGAGTAATACGGCACCGAATATAAGCAGCAGATATTTTTGATGATATGCATGTTCAATCCCCAAGGCAGTAAGAAGTATAGCGATAAACATTAGAAGGTGGCATCGAAATTGAAATGGCTTTTCTTGCATTACTGGAACACTGTCCGGAAGATTTCGGAATACCAGCCAGAAGCTTAGCAGCTCAAGGGGGAGTAAGATATAAAATATTGCCTGCCATGAAGCAAGCTGTGGCAGATAACCGCCAGCCAGACTGCCTAGCACGCTGAACAAGATTTGCACAACGGCAAAGGCAGCAAACACCGCCGAATACTTTTTCTTCTCAAAGTGTTCACCGATTATACCATAGGTTGCGGGCACTACGACTCCTGCGCCGATTCCCATTACGATTCTAGCTATCACAAGCTGCAGCATTAAGCGGCTGAATGGAGCTATGATTGTACCCATACCAAAGATGACAGAACCAATTGCAAGGTTTTTTTTGCTGCCAAACCGCTGGCACAATCCGCTGGATAAAATAATAACGGCTGAAGAAGCTAAAATATAGCTGCCATGTATCCATGAATAGAAAGAGACTGAATGAAAGCTGTCGCTGATTGCGGGCAATGCACTGCTGAAATAGGTCTGCATGATGGTGGAAGCACCCATGCAAAGCAGTAAACCCATGAGTACTGCAGTTTTTTTATGTATACTCAAACAGAAACACCTCCTTTATGAGCAGTATAACACCAAGCTATGAAATTATCAATATATTTTCATAGCTTGAGTAAAATAATTAAAGCCGTTCAAGAATCATTTTTTCGATTGCCTGATACCATAAATCAAAACCAACGCCGATTTTATCATTATTTGTGCATAGAATGGCAAGCATTGCTATGGCGGAGGCTAAATCTTCATCAGACGCAGAGAGAATAATTCCTTTATCACCCCATATTTTTCTTATCTGCTGTATGAAATACAGGTTATCCACTGCGGTAATGGGATCGTCATTCCAGATCAGTGTTTTTAATAAACTGCTGTATTCATTGGTGTAAAATTTGTTTGTGGCTGTTTTCTCTAAAAGCACATGTGCGAGATCTGTAAAAAATTCCTTCGGTGTTTGATTTTCTTCTTCTATTATGGTTAGGATCTTTTTACGTATTCTATTTTTCTCTTCACGCAGGATTTCTTCATAAAGAGCTTCTTTATCTTTGTAAAAGGTATAGAAACCACCTAAAGAAATACCCACCTGCTTTGTTAATTGCTGTATCCTGAAATCTTTAAAGCCTTGATGCATAAACATTTTTGATGCAGTTTCTTTTATTCTTATCTTTAACTCTGCTCGTTCTTCCTCCGTATACGCACGTCCCAAAAAATCACCCCCAGATTAATATATCCATGGATATTATAATACCTTTTAATAAAATGTTCGTCAACACAGTCTTACAGAAAATAATCGAAGACACTGAAAAACGAGGGTCTTGATTTTCTCAATCAAACCCTCATAAAATGGAAAAAAACTTTATTTTAAGACCTGAAACTATTCGGAACCTGTTTTCCCTGCTGCCTGTCCATCATAGATAACACTTTATTTCGACCCTGCAGTTATTCGAAACCAGTTTTCTCTACCGCATGTACAGCTCTGAACCAGCTGTTCACCAGCTATGGGGAAACTGTCTTTTGTATTATAATCTAAAGAATGATACCAAATTATCAAGCTCTTCTGCGCTTTCACTGTTTTCCTGTACCTGTTTTAATACATCATTTACCTTATATGCTACATTGCCGATTTTTTCAGCTATTTCCGTAGTTCCCTGTGCACCTTCACCCGCAGCTGTAGTAATCTCATCAATTGCGGTTCTGATTTGCTGTATTGCCACGTGCAGTTTTTCTGCCGCCTCATTAATTTCTGTTACAACATCTCGTACACTGTCAGAATCATCTACATATTGGCTGCTGCTATTAACCAGCATCTCATAATCTTTTAAAACCTGGTTATCTACAAAAGTCAATAGTTTTGTGGAATCCTGCACTACACTCTTTACCGCATCGGAAACATTATTTGATATCTCATTGATTCTGGAAACCGCCTGTTTAGAATTGTCAGCCAGAATACGTATCTGGTCGGCTACAACTGTAAAGCCTCTTCCGGCTTCACCGGCTCTTGCTGCTTCAATGGATGCATTTAATGCAAGTAAATTCGTTTGTGCCGTGATTTGTATGATTGTCTGGGTCAATTCTTTAATCTCTTCGATGGCCTCTGTTTTTTGTATGGAATCTCTTAACTGTTTATTTGTCTGAAGGTAGATTTCTGAAGTATTCTTATATGATTTACCCGTTTCTTCCTTCAGCTTTACTGCTCTGTCTTTAATTTCTCCCGCCAGCCTTTCACCAGTAGCTGTTTTTTCTTTCATATAGCCTACTTCTGCTTCGATTTCATAGGTAGAAGCATTCATTTCTTCTGTGGCTGCCGAAGTTTCCTGCATACCAGCTGATAATTGCTCCGTAGTTGCAGATATTTCTTCAATGTTCATATTAACCATTCCCATATCTTCTACAGACTGGCTTACTTTCGTTTTAACCAAATCGGATTCCTTTTGGATACCCTTGATGATTTCGGCCATTTTTAGCTGCATGTTTCGTGAAGAGCCAGCAATTTCACCTACTTCATCTCTTCTTACCAGCAGATGATTCTCAAACTCAAAATCAAAGTTTCCGTCTTCCATTAACCGGAGCCTGTCCTTTACCTTTGCAATACCTTTGGCTATGGTATTTCCAAGGAAAAAGGAAATGACAACTCCCACTACCAGCATAACACCGGCTAATAAACCGATCAGCAGCATCGCCTGTGAAATGTGTTCATTAACTACATTGGTATAGATTCCCACAAACCAGATTCCGATTACCGTTCCGCTTTTATCCTGCAAAGGTACATAATAGGTTACAGCCGGTCTTCCCTGTATATCTGCCGTTCCGGAATAACTCTCCTGCTGTTCCAATACCTTCTTGATTACGGCTTCCGATGCCTTCGTGTTTATCTGTCTGTTTCCACCGTCATCTTTCACATTGGTGGAAATCCTTGTATCGTTTAAAAATATTGTTGCAAGAATCGTAGTACCCGAAGTAAAATGATCAATAACATCATAATTTTCATTTATAACAATGTCACCTTTATACAGAACCTTGTCCTGTACCGACCACTCTCCCGGATAGGCCGTATTAATAAGCTGCAAGCCCATATTGGAGTAATTCTTTATTTCAGACTCATACTCCGTATTTACTAATTTTTTAATTTGAATATAGGTAACCGATATAATAGCAGCTGTTAATATAAGAATTGTAAAAATTGAAACACCTGTGATTTTCCATTTAATTTTCATAAAATCGTCCTTTCCAAATTGTTATAGGTTGTTTATCTCTATGCTTATATGATATAATAGCGAAAGCTAAAACGTAATGGGTCAAAAGTATACTTTTATTCCCATATAATGTAATTTTATCTTGCTATATGCAAAAAGAGGTAAACATGGAGAATCTTAATTTAATTGATACAACAGTTTTGGATTATAATTTTATAGAAAATATGTATGAAAGTATCCGATTGGTTGATCCCATCGAGAAAAAGGTATTTAGAACTATTAAAAAGTCTGCAAATGAGATGGATACCGATGATAACTGCTACGACTTCTGGGAAAATAACAAGATTTGTGAAAACTGCGTTTCTTGCAGAGCTTATGTACATAATAAAACCTACACAAAAATTGAATACAATCACGCAAGCATTTACATAATGACGGCTGTTCCCTTTAAAAATGATAATGTAGTTCTGGAATTCATGCAGAATGTCTCATCTGATTATTTTGACCACAGTAAAAATTTCAGTGAAATTATTAAATTAATTAAAAAGCAAAATCTGTCCATTGTAAAAAATACTTTAACAAATTTATATAACGATCAATTCATTTTTGACAGGCTGCCCCACGATATAGCCTTTTCCCACCGCGAAAATATCAATATTGCCCTCTTTTTCATTAAAATCAAAGAAATGGATTATATCAATAATACATACGGATACTCAGCCGGCAATCAGGTTATTAAAGAGGTTTCTAAAGCTTTAAAGGGTATTCCCCGCCATGAAAAGGATTGGCTCTCAAGTTACCGTGGTGTCAGGTTTGTACTGGTTATGTATGGTATTAATGAGAATCAGGTGGGGCGAAACTGTAATTATATCTATGACCGGATCAACAATTTGAATCTTTCTTTTAACAACACTCCGGTAAAAATCGAAGTAGGTATCGGGTATCATATATTAAAAGATAAATTAATTACTCCTGAGCAATTTATTGAAAATGCCAAGGATATGTTAAAAGTAGAAAAGAAGCTGGAGAAGAATGATAACAGCGCTCAAAGGCTAATAATGAAATATTCCCTAACCTATCGGGAAAAAGAGATTGCATTACTGCTGCTTAAAGGCAAATCCAATACCGAAATCGCCGATGCTCTATACATCGGCTTATCTACCGTTAAGAAACATGTCTCGGCCCTTTTTGCTAAACTTGAAGTCAAATCTCGTTCGGAATTAATAGCGAAAATAAATAACGAATATGCGATATGATCTCATTTTAACTCCTATCTGTGCGCTTAGGCGCACGTATAAATCAGGATGTTGAAAAAAGCTTATATTTTTCAACCTATCTTTTCCGTAAGGAATCTGTTGATATTTTGTAAGCACTCAATATAACGGTGCCTTTTCTTAAAGATTGACTTATATTTATAGCTTATCTCTTTTCTTATTTATAGGCACTGTTTTGTAGAGCGCTTACGATATTTTACGTAATACATAATTGTTAGACCTAATTATAAAACCGCCGGGATCAATTAGAAACCAATTGTTCCGGCGGTAAAACAATGCTTTAGGATAAATATAATATTATCTATTAGGAAATACTGCAAAGAATACTATCTTTTAAATACTATCCTTTTAATTTCCAGTTTGGGTTATTCATATAATACACTTCGTTATCTGTCCAGACACCCTCTTCGAGTATAAAACCTTTCCTTACACTCTCAAATAAAAATCCAGCTTTTTGTATCACCTTAGTGGAAGCCGGATTATCAAGGTTGATATGGGCTTCCAGCCGGTGGAAGTTCAAAATATCAAAGCCTATTTTAATTATGGCAGAAACACTTTCCGTTCCATAACCTTTTCCCCAATGGGTATTATGAATTGTATAGCCGATTCTTGCATATTGGAAATCCTCTCTTTGATGGGTGGTAATATCGCAATACCCGATGGAGGTATTGTTATCATTTAAAAAAATATTAAACATATAGGAAAGGTCGTTATTTGCTTTCGTTTCACGTCTTTCTAAAAGCTTTTGATACCACTCCACCGTCATAAACCCGGTGTCAAAACACCCTTCATCGAATCTATTTTGTGATGGGCTGCAATTTTTATAACCTGAAACAAATGCATGGTAATCTTTTAATAATGCCGGCCTGACAATTACTCTCCCGGTTTCTACAGAAATATCTTTAAAATACAATCGTTTATTTACCTCCTGGTATTTGGTACATTTAGCGGATCAATCACGCCATTCAACCACAGCCTCCATACTTTTTCTGGGCCTGGCAAGGGGTTTTTCATCCGCATATCCAACTGCCATTGCCGCATAAAGTTCACCATCTGTATTTAAGTAATTGCATAATTCCTGATATGCAAAATATGTATCGCAAATCCACAAGCTGCCCAATCCAAGCTCGACAGCTGTAAGTGTCATATTCTCAATTGCCGCACCGATGGACTGGGCATTACAGATTTCAAAAATCCGCTCCTCCGGCTTTAAGGAAGAATGAACATCAAGTCCCAGGGAATTCATGATAAAAATAATTACAGGTGCCATTTCCATAATCTTTAAGGTGTTTTTAGCACCACTGAGATGCAAAGCACTTTCCGGTAGGAGCGGGCGTTCCTGCTCCCGTTTTAATCCCCTGGCCATAACTTCAAGCAGCTCTTCCTTTGCATTACCGGTAACAACAATGAAGTTCCAGGGCTGGCGGTTTTTAGATGAGGGTGCAAGTATTCCTGATTGTAATATTTCCTCTATCATCGGCCTGGGGACATCTGTACTTTTAAATTTACGTATACTGCGTCTGTTAACTATAGCTGATAACATTATTTTGCTACCTTTCATTTATATAATTTATCCAGTCTTTCAGTTATATAGTTTATACTTATCTTTCAGTTATTAGTTTATACTTATCTTTCAGTTATTAATTTATACTTATCCGTAAAAAGTATTTGTATAATATACTGTATTTATATTGTAACAAACTATTTCACCGCATGTATAATAGAACTTCTACTATAATATCGCTACTCAGTTTTCAGTCATATAGGAATGCTTATTTTATTTGTATCCCACTGATCCATTTACATATCTATCAAAAAATAGCTGATTTGCTTTTTCCGTGAAGAGTGTTGGTGTCCATTTCATTTCTCCTGGAAAATCCTCTGCTGAAATAACCGCTACCAAATAATCAGCTAGGGGAAGACGGTCTTTCACCTTAAGAAGATGTAAACCATCACGAACAGCAATTTTATTCCGAATCAATTTTCTTACATCAAAATACAACCTGACTCCAGGAATATAGAATACTTCAGGGTCAGTACAAACATATCCAAGCTGGCGGGAATTCACAACAAGTTCTCCGCAGCCATTTAAAACATCCAGCATAATATAGTCCGAGTAGTCCGGGGGTTCCAGCATCGGTTTTAATCCGATTTCCATTACCGCTCTGCCCTCAGCTTTCAGTATATTGGGGGAGAATAATGCTTTATCTTTTTGTATACATTCCCAGGTTAATAAGCTTGTACTATGGACCATATACTCTTCATCTGTGCTGCGGAATGTAATCTCATGGGGAGCGGCTTTATATTGTGTAAGTAAATCCTCAGCACTGATTCCCTTACATACTTTTATGATTACATTTCGGTTATGGGATAATTCATAAGTAAGGAAATCGAATAAGCGTATATGTTCATTGTCTACGGCAGGTGAGAATCTTAAGACGTGAAGTTTTGCCTCAGGATATACATTGGTAAAATAACCGATATCCAGATCATATATAAATGCGGACCAGTCACTTCCGTATGTTCCATCTTCCGTAAATGGATTCGTATCTGTGGGATACCATGTTGAATCTGCTATATAGATCATTTCAATCACCCCCAATTCATTTAACTGATTCATTTTAGCTTGGATTAAATGTCTGCTGTGAATAAACTTTTATTCAGAATCCACATTTAAGGTCTGATTGATAAATTTATCAATATATTCTGCCACTTCACCGTAATTTGACCAATGCAGATAGTGATTCGATTTATTAAGAGTAACTTGCTTGCTATCCTTAGACCATAACGCTAATTGCTGCTGCACTTTTTCCCAATCATTGCCGCTGTCGGAAGAAAGTACCAGAATTGGAGTGTCATCCAGCCGTTCTCCTTTCAAAACAACCTTAGCATTTTCATTTATTACATCTATATTGTATAGACTCGATTTACTTCCAGCGTATTTGTAGTACATTGCTTTATCAATACTTTTTAATTTACCATCAAGCTCCCTATTGCGAATGCTCTCCCCGTACATCGGCAGTAAAATGCCGCACTCGCCCAGCAAACGGTTAATACCTGAAGCTCTTATAAAGGCTAAAGAACGATTAAGCAGTTTGGAACTAAGTTCTGAGCTTCTGCTGTAAAATTCTGGACTTCCGCAATCTAAAAAAACGATACCTACTACACGCTCCGGATAGGCTTGCGTATAGCCAATCGCTTCCAGGGAAGCAAGCGAGTGGCAAACGAAAACAATTCTTTTGTCCGGAGCAGCTGTATTAATAATAACCGATAGTTCTTTGACCAGATTATTAATACTTCTGTCTGCTTTTGTACTTGTACTCCAGCCAAATCCTGCATGATCATAAGTGATTGTCTGCCCCGATTTACTCAGCTCATTTTGTAGAGTATAAAAATCCGTATAAGCACAAGGGGTTCCTGCTCCCGTTATAAAGACAAATACCTTATTGCCCTCTCCCCTCGAATAATAATGCGCACGGTACGTGCCAGTATCTACAGATTGCCCCACCGCAGTAAGTATTTCGCTTTCCAGATCCACCATAACAGCCTGCCAGACTATTCCTGCCAGAATTAGAAAAGTCACCATAAACAGCAGGATACGCTTTCTGCTCCTAAAAATTCTCTTCATTGTATTTGCCTCATTATTATTCCATTTTATCCAAAAACAGGCGAAACTCTTCTTTGGTAACACCAATATTTTCAACGGCATCAAGCTTTCGGCCTTCCATCCGGTAAGCTGGTACGGCCCATACTCCTGATTTTTCGTAAGCAAGTTCATTTACTTCATCCAAGGCACTACGATAAGAACCTTTCTCCAGTGCAAGGCGAAAAGCATCCGCATCAACTAAATCACCTATATATTCAGAAAGCACATCAATGCTTTCGATATCGATATGTTCTTTCATAGTGGCCTGGTACATACGGTCATGAAATGCCCATATGTCAACACCATTTTCCAGTGCAAAGAAATACCCCTGTATACATAAATCACTATGGGGTCCATAATTCTCAGGCCTGGGATGGGATTCACATGGATACCAGATTATATCAATATCGGGATAATCTGATATAAGTTCAGTTAAACTTTTATGTGCCCGAAAACAATAAGGGCAAGTATAATCAAAAAAGATTTCTAATTTGTGTTTCATTTTAACCTCTATTCTTGCACACGCTCTTTGTGCATATCAAGTTTGTTGTGTATTTTTCAACCTAACTCCCATTTGTGCGCTTAAGCGCATGTATAAATCAAGATGTTGAAAAACTGTATTTCGTTTTTTCAACCTAATGACTCCGGATATAGTTCTCTACTGAATCCCTGCATAATTCCAGAAAAGTTTCTTCTCCAATGGTATTTACCTTGAAAAATATTGCCTGACTGCCTCCTGAAGTTATCGCACTTATAAATAGGTCTTCACCTGAGCCTGTAATGGTTACACTCAAACTTACACGGTTGCCTCCTGCCATACTATACCGTTCATAAACCCGGACAGCAACAATTGAACCCGGCAGATCAATGTCACTGCCATCTTCGTAACTTACTGAAGAACTGCCATTGGTAATGTCTTGATGAATGCAATTCAAAAAATCATAAAAGTTTCCCTGCAGTCTTCGTTCATATTTTGCCATAAAGTTAAATCCTTTCTTTATCAATACAAATTACTAATCTTTTAAGCAATATAATTTTTTTTGTTATGTTTCTCTCCTGTATAGATAATTTTCTATCCATTTGTTTTTGCTTATTATAAATAAATAATGAGAATAAGCTGTTTTCCTTCATCCGTAACCTGATCGCTTATGCCTTATTCAATTTTACTTGATAATTCTTTATCGTAGCAATCCCATATATCAAATAAAATTCCCTTTCGTTCTTTAAATTGCGGATAAAATTCCAAAGTTAATTTATCATAAGCAACTGAAGCTGAATATATTTTTGCTGCTATCATGTTAAAAGTCTGATTTTCTCTTTTATACGGACATTTTGCATTATTTACCTGAAAGTATTCCAATTCATCTTGATAACCATATCTATGGTGATTGGTTCCATATTTAATATCTCGTAATACCATTTGCTGTACTAATGTTTCATTGATACCTATATTAGCTAAATGGTCACTTATAAGAAAATCATTCCGGTACAGTTTTGCTATTGCCTGAATCTGCAAAAACCAAAATTCGTCGATTTTAGTAATTGACCATTTTTCATTACTATCTTGATAATTCTCACTTGTTATCTTAGGATTATTATCAGCATTGTCCGAATACTCGAAATCAAATCCCAAGTCATATCGCATACCATTCTGTAAAATAATTCGATACAGCTTATTTTCACTTATAAAAACAAGTCCAAGATAATTCTCCTTCGCAATCCCATACCTATCAATCCTTTTCATGTATTGATCCGGTTTAATATTAGTGGGAAGTTTAACAACCACCACCATATCAATATCACTTAAAACATCATGATAGCTTAACTCAACCGCATTCTTAATTCGTTCCAGCCTGTATTCTTTGGTATGTATTTTCTCAATAACTATCTCCCTTATTTTCACGGCACAAGTTTCCGGGAGTGAAAATATCTTATCAATTCGTTGGGTTAATTCATTATAAATAATCTCTTTATTTATTTCTATCAATTTTTCCATCCTCATATTTATTGTATTAAATCACGAACTTCTCAGCTTTTAGTATAAATAATGTCAGTAAGAATAGCATAATTAACTATATCAAATAAACCGTTATTTCATTTCATGTTTACCTCTTTCTTCATTGTCCATTCTGCATTTTCTTATACTTTACCAGACACCATATTTTTAAAACACAACCTAACAGTCAATCCCTGCTTTTCTTGCTTGACTGCAAAGCTGTCGTACATTAAGGTTATATGTTTTTCCATCCTTTATGAAATGTGTGCCGCATTGCCTGAATTGAAAATGAATACCTTTATTTATGCACTGTGTCCTTAGAGATAAAACCCAATCATAGTTTAAAGGCCTTGCATTATAGTCGGATTCTCCGCCCACCACTACCAGCTCAACATCATCAAGATATTTTTCGATATGAATCTGCTCTATAAGCGGCTGACAGACAATATTTTTATGCCTGATCGGCAGCTTATTAAAAATAGATAACCTAAAATCAGCCGTTTCCTGATTCTCTATGGTACAGCCTACCGTTACATTCTCATATCCCTCTCCCCAATCCTCCGGAATGCAGTCAGCAAAACGCTCAATACGTTTTGTTAAGAATAGAAAATGCAAGTCGGAACGTTCTTTAATCATTTGCCAGCAATCAGCTCTCCAGGCGTCTGCATCCGGAAGTAAAAAATCAGAAGTAAAGCAAAGATAAACGACTGGTCCCGGCTTGAATTTATACTCCCCTTTTTTATTTTTCTCTATGGGAGCGGTAAATTTATCTGTTTTTACAATGTTACTTGTATCAATACCGCGTTTGTTGTCACCCTTGTGAATATAACAAAACTTACACCCTGCACTATACTTATGGCAGCCCCGCCACGGATTCCATACAGCCATAAGTTAAAACCCTTCCTTTTCATTGCTGTAAAAAACGCCTGCTCCAACAACCACTTTTTTTATTTTTCCGGTATGATTAAAATAAACGAAATGTATCATTTTAAGTTTCTCCCTTATTAAAATAGAAGTTCAAAATTTTTTTATTACATAACAGAATATTAATTATAAAAAAGTTGGAATTTATTCTTTCTAGTTATACTATTACACTAGCACCCATGCACACCACAAGTCCACTTACGGTACAACCCAAATAAGAAGTGTGAAATGTCTTTTATTTCAAGCTACCTTCCATCTCATTTTTCAGGATTGCAAAGAACTCTTCTTTAGCATAATATTCCTTCCAAGGGTCATGTCCGCATTTATCAATTACATACATTTTAAATTCATTCAATCGGTTTTCTAAAGGCTCCTTCACTCCTCTCCACGGATGAGGGTCTTTTTTGCCATGTATAGCGATAACAGGGCATCTAATATGGTCAGAGAAATTTAATAGTTCCCCGCTCGCGCGCATAGAGGCTGCTTCGTCCATTAATGACTTAAATTGCTCTTCATAAAAGGCAATCATATCTCCTTTTATATTTGGTAACAAGCAGTAATGGTCAGGGTCATATTCCATATCCTCTGTATATAAATTTGCCGCAATCAAATCCTCTTTTTGTTCTTTTGGCATAATTTTCACACTTCTGGCTTTAACAAGCAGAGGATAATAACTTAACTCAAACGGACCAGAACCTACAAGAATCAATTTACTGACATACTGAGGATATTTTGCTGCAAAAATGAAAGCTAACCATGCACCCCAGGAATGACCTATTAAAATCACTTTATCCAGCTTATATCGAAGAATAATCCCACGCAGTTCTTCTAATAGTTCACAAGTCGAATTCTTAGTTTGTAAATGCTCTAAAACTCCAAAGGCATCAGCTAAACCACGGCATATGCCCGCACAGCAGCCGGGAGCTCCAGGTCCTCCGTGAACAATTATAGCGCGATACGGTAAGCTTCCATACTCTCTGCAATCAATCAAAATATCCACCTCCAATATATTTCAAATCGCTCTCTTCTAAAAAATCAGTACCGCATAATCTTACTCCATAATCCTTACTGCCAGCTCCATAGCCAGCAAGGCGATTCTATCTTTTTTTAAAACATTGGCCGAATTTGCAAGGCTGCGTGCATCCCATTCTTCATTATCCAGATTATCTGCCGCATAAAAGAAGTGGAATACGTCTTTTTCTCTAAAATCCGCCAACGCTGCAACTGCGGAACATTCCATATCCACACAAATACAGCCGTTATCTTTCCGCCTGTTTACCTTTTCCCTGGTTTCTCTGTAAATACCATCGGTTGTCCAGACTTTTCCTACTGTATAGGTACATTTATGGTTATTTAAAATCTCAATAAATTCATCCTGATACTTCTTATTAACTTTGATTTCATCAGATGCAGGCATATAATGAAAACTAGTGCCCTCATCCCGCACCGCAGTATCCGGTATAATGATCCCGCAGTCGTTAATACCAGCATCCAATACCCCGCAGGTACCAAAAAGCACTAATTTTTCTGCACCCATTGCAAATATGTCTTCTAATACGGCTATACAGGAAGCCGCTCCCACATAGGACATAAACAGTGCAATTTCAACACCATTATAAGTGGTTTTATAAATGGGTATATCCATATTTGCCATTCCTGTAATAGCAATCTGAACTCCGTTCAGTTCTTTTAACAATCGCTCGAAAGTCACTCGCGAAAAACATGACACTGCTATGCGTGGAAAATCTTTAATTGGTTTAGTCAGATCAAATGCATTTATGACTGCATTCTTATTAGGATCAAATTCGTCAAGTACCATTTCATTACCTCCCTAAACTCAAGCATAGTTATTTATAATACTGATAGTAATTCCAGCCATATGTATCGCGCAAAACACTCAATTTATCAAAATTCACAATATTATCCGTCTTCTCCACTATTCCATGCTTATCATATTTTTTTATTTCTTTAGCAATTAAATTAAGAATCTGTTCTTTTATCTCATCCGGTATTCCCTCGTCACATGTGAAAACAGTATAACCACCGTATCCACTGTTATCAACTTTTTCAACACCTTTAGCTTTATATTTTTCTTCAATTACCGGACATATAATTATTCCAGCTTCTGTAATGACTTCTCCTCTCCAGATACGCGGAAAATAAAAGCCACTGATCCCCGGATTCGGATTATTTAAGTTTGCTATATTTTTTACCGATATGCTTTCTTCTGCACAGATCTTACAGTACATTTTTAAGCTATCATTATAGATGTGTTTCCATTTATTTTGTCGAAAGAAGCCCTCATGCAAATCGGTAAGACTCATTATTTTTTCTTTTTGCTGGCAATAATCCTTTTCTATGTATAAGTTATATAGTTTTACCCCTTGCGATGCATACCATTCCTGCATCCGCTTCAGCACTATATCAGGCTGTTTTCTGCCCTCCAAAATGGCAATGGTTTCACCATAGACCTCCTGGCTGATAAGATTTGGCATATTATTAATCCTCCACATTTAGATTTTCCGTTCCATACAGATTGAATCCGGCATATCGGCATATTGTCCATAATTGGGTATGATTTTATAGCCAGCCTTTTTATACATAGAACAGGCCGCTTCCATCGGTTTTCCGGTTTCTAAAATACACCATCTGAATCCTTTGATTTTTGCTTTCGCCTCTAATCTCCGAACCAACTCTGCTCCTAATCCCATCTTGCGATGTGATGTTTCAACAAAAATACGTTTTAATTCGGCATGTTCCTCGTCGTATAGTTTGAAGGCACCGCATGCAATGGGTTCTCCTTTAAGATATGCCACAATAACATCATGAATATTGTCTCTTTTATTATACTGATCATACTGAAGCCGATTAGGGCTGCCCCCGGCAATTTCGTCAAGTGCGTTATCCAGTCTGCCGCAAAGCATAACGAAATCCGGATCTTTCCCATCCGTATCCTTAAACTCTACTTCGGATAGGTTAAGTAACTCAGCTTTCGCTTTTTTACTGAATTTATGAATAACAGTATCATAAGCCTCATCAATCATCTGGTATAACATGTCCATATCATAGAACTCGTCCAGTTTAACGGTATTCCAATATGGCTGCTGAACCGGCGGACAATGATATCCCCGCAGGATAACACCCGGATATAGCTGCCGGTAGAGATTTGCTTTATCCGGTTCGCATTTTAACGTCATCTTATAGAACTTCACTTCGGGATTGAATTGCGCAAATATTTTACCCATGACCTTATAACAGACTGGATACTCACCAAAAGGTCTTGCCTCGTATGCGCCTGGGTGCTTCATACAGTATTCTGCTATGGCTGTAATTATTTTTTTATTATTCTCCATGGGTTGTCTCCTATGTTAAAATGGACTACTAAAACAATTATTGCTTTATAATTGTTTTAAGTATTCGTCTCTATGGTATCTCATTTAGCAAGCATATTAATTGAAACCAGATTTTATGTTTATAAGCTTTTTACCTATAAATCCTATGGTAAGCTGTGCATTTAACTGATAATTTTCAAACAGTTCTTTTCCAACTTTTACCGATACTGTCTTTGTCCCATCATTTATTGTAAAAATATATTTCCCAAAAACATTTTTTGTTTTCCTAACTAAAATCCCACTATGTTCTGTATAATTTTTAATCATATATTTTCCTCATAGAATCTCTATAGAACAAATAACTGTCCCTTAGAGATTAGATAGGTTATCTTTTACAATTCAACCATGATGTTCAACGGAGTAACCTGATTCTCTAAACATAATAGAAGTTATATTCCAATTGTATTTTAACAGTTTCCTAATTTTATATGGGCTGCATATAAAAATCGCCCATAACCTATCTCTGATACATTTTTCATTAATTCTGCATTTAACCATAGTGCAATATCAGCAAAGCTCCTATCTACTAAGGGCCATTTTGCATACTGATTTAATTGATAATCTGCATCCGGCAAATCCTTTAATTTTGAAACCCATTTATCGTGTAGTAAGCTAATTGTTGTTTTTGCTTTTTCAACACTTCCCGGCCACGGAATGTCTTCTTTTTTTAAAACACCATCTCCAAAATTGTAATCAATTGCGGTACTCCACCAATATATTATATGCCACATAATCCAGGCAATACTGGCCGGCCCTATCTCATAACTTTCAGTTTCAGGCCAATCTATATCCCATCCATTTTCTTGCCAACGAACCTGCAGCCCGTTAGGACTGAATGCCCAAAGTGCCTCTGCATCCTCAATATTGTCCATATGATAAAGATAAAGCTGCCAGCACATTTCCAGCTGAAATAGTATATTCTCTTTTATTTCGGGATTTTTCATTGATCGTAACGCTCCTTTTGCTTTTTCACAGATTTCATTTGCTAATATCCAAACCGAATTTTGTTTGTGCTTTGTGACTGATTTTATAAAACCATTTGTTCTATGGCTCTCGTTAAAACCGTATCCCAAGGTCTTGATTCAATCACTCTAATACCGTGTTGATTGCAAGTATCGGCTATCCACTTCCCGTATGCAATACTTATTTCGGCTCTGTAATGTTGTAAATCGCCGCCTTCTCTTGATAAATAATTCTGCAATATTTGATTTTTATCTGATTCAATGACAAAAATTGATTTTACCTCCGGATTATCAAAAGATTTTGTAAATTCAGGATAAATAAAATCACCTTCTATAATGACAGGTAATTTGTCCTCAATATGTCTGTTTACAAGCTCTTTCAATACCGGAATCATTTCTTTGCTTACATCAATCAACCAGTCTACATTTTTATCAATTCCGATCTCTATCCAATTTACACCGGTGTTCCAATAATGTATTGCAGGATAGTTTTCCTTTGTTGTAACCGTTTCTACAGCCAGATGAATATCATCTACTTCCAAGACATTCACCCCGTAAAATCGAGCAATTTCATAAGCTATACTTGATTTACCTATTCCCGAAGCACCGCCAATGAATAAAACTGTCCAGTTTCTATTATGATTCAATTCTAAACCTCCTTTTGCATTTTGCATTTATGAACAGGTATGGTTAGTTAACCGCCAACCTCTAATAGATTGAAAGGTCCGTACCGTATAAGTCACATTTTAGTTTTTTGGCTACCGATTGTGATGCAGTATTATCCCAGGAGGTACTATAAGTTGGGATTCGATTTATTTTATAAATATCTGCTGCCCAGGCTGCAACTACCTCAGCAGCATAACCTTTTCCACGATAGTCAGAAAGAGTTTCAACACCAGCTTCGTGGGACTCAGCAGCAATACGGGAACTAAAGCAGATAGACACAGCCTTTCCATTCACAAACTTTGCAAAACACGGTTCCCAGAATTGCAATTCACTTAACATATAATCAAAGCTATTCTCTAAAAGGTGTACATTATCATCCGTTATTTTAATTACATCACTTGGAAATGTTATTCCGTTTGGCAATTTATATGCCGGACCTTCAAAAATTTTCTGTATTTCCTCATGTTCTTGAAGGATTCCTTTTACTTTTTCTAAGATAACTGTGTCTCTTGTTATATTTTTATTAATAGGCTCCGTTGTGACCAAGTTTGTTAGTTTACTTATTAGTTCTTGCGGTAAATCGTAACGAAAGCGCAGAACATTACCATCAGGTGTACAGCCTAAAAAGAAACGCGGGGCTGGGGCACCTTCTAAATCATTTGTATTTATCATGAAATTATTATTATCGTATGTAAAGAGAGCCTTAGCCTGCAGCTCCATAAGTTCCAGCTTATTTAGCATGTATAACCTTCCTACTTTCTTCATTCGTCTTAATTACTATTGCGCAATTTATACTTTATCTGCAAGTCTAAATAAATTTATCTATGTAAAGATATATTCATTTGGCGTGGTAGAAATACGGTCCGCAAGACGCTTCGTGTGTCTGCACATAGGTCCACTTTTTTACCGGATCAAAGACATAGATGTCTGCTTTATCCATTCCACTGTCAAAATCTAAATCTTTCGCTTTTAGTAAAGAAGCATTTTTCACAAGGTAAGCTTCTTTTGCGTATTGATAAAATAAATAGATTGAATCTTTTTCTATTGTATCAAAAGCGCTTCTGGCTTCCTTTGATTTTAACGCATCCAGTAACTCAAAACTAAAGAGATGCCATTTATATTGATCGTTATATTGTTTTACCCGTTTCCCAGCCTCTTCCGAAACCAATGAGGTAAAGAGTTCATCCCATTGTGCCGCGACATGGTTTTTTTCAATAGAAACAAATTTAATACCTCGTTCAGAAAGTTCCTTGATATGTTGTGTGTATTCGTAATCAAGAATATGCGCATCATAATCGCTGATTTTATCCCAGATAGAATCAAGCAGCTGCTTTCTAATTTCTTTTTCATGTGCATCATGAAGCTGTTCAATTTCTTTTTCTAATTTATCCATTTCATTAAAATTTACTATTTTTAATGCAATACTTTCCACGTTTTCACCTCATGCTAAAATATTTATGTCCGAAAGCAGATTATTACATTATTTTTACCATCTCATGCCCGGCTCCTTCAAACACTAAATATTCATGGGGAATATTTAATGAATCTAAATATAAGTGCATAATCTCATTATCGCAAAATAATATATCAACCGTTCCGATATGAATATTTATATGTAACTTACCCCTTATTTTTTCTGCGTTTTGTCTTATCACATTTAAAACATTGCTTTCTTCTAAATATCTTTCCTCTCTCATCATATCTTCATATAATAGGACGGCCTTGTCCGGCGATTCCCCAACTCCATGGTAATCTTTGTGATAATAATGATGGTAAGTACCTGCATAGGCAGTTATCGAAGCAAACAGTTCAGGATATTTTACAGCATAATAAAAAGCCATTCCTCCACCCATTGAAAAACCGGAAATCGACCTATTCTCACAGTTTGTATCAGTTCTGTATTTTTCGTCGATATGCGGTATTAACTCGTTCATTATCATTGACTCAACAGGCAGATTTTCTATATTTTCGATAACTGGTGAATTGTTAGCAAAAACAGTAATGGATTGCCTGTTTGAATAAATATTTTCCAATGTCCATATGTCGGATGATTCGTTACCCGTCCACCCGTGAAGATAATAGGAGACCGGGTATTTTTTGTTACTGCTTTCATAATCAGGCGGAAGATAGATATTATATCCGATTTCATGGCCGAATAGACCGCTGTAAAATGTTTGATGGGTAACATTTTGGGGTAATTCTGATGGCGGATTAATATAGTTCATTTTGTATTACTCCTTTCCTATGAAATAAACTTGTTTATTTAAGATGAGTTTTTGAAATGCTGCCAGACCATTTTATATTCGCATTTTAATGTTGCAATTAAGTTTTTTAAATTAAAATTTTTTATCTTTATCATATGAAACTACATTAATTACTCTATGTTTCAGGTTCACCATTATAATTTGATGTTTATACTATTCTTTCGATATATACTTTCGTAACCCTATTAAAGTGTAAAAGACCGTCCGTACTATCACGGTCAAATGCCGCGTTTATTGCAGCGATATGTGTATCATATCCAGGATCGTTGGGTAATGGGTAGTTTTCCTGTGATGCGATGTATGCGAGCCAGTTATCCCGTGTATAAACCATTGGGTTGGGGAATTCCCAAGTCGTCGGTTTTGTGAAAAATGCATCGGCAGTCTGTTTACTAATGTTTATCATCTCTCCACCATGCGCAAGGTTGTAAATAGCAATTACCAATCCGCCGGGCCTGACAATGCGGTGGCATTCTGCTCGGAACGCCTCCAGATTGAACCAGTGCAACGCATGGGCGACCGTGATAATATCGACGCTTTGGTTGGGAAGTGTTGTGGCTTCGGCGGTACCATCCATAATTTTAGCATTAGGAAAAGGTGCTAGTGTAACTGTAAGCTGCGCGCGCATATCTGCATTGGGCTCAACAGCTAGTACCGGGTAACCGCGCTCTGCCAGCGTAACCGTAAATTTCCCCGTCCCAGCACCGATGTCTGCGAATACCGAGCCTGACGGCGCAAGCTCGATGATTTTTTCTATAGCTGCCTTTGGGTAGCCCGGACGTCCTTGGGCATAGGCTTTTGCCCTGCCAGTAAAATTATCTATGTTCATATTTTCGCTCCTGACATATATTTTCTTCGCTTATGTAAATTTTAACCACAGCCAACAACTTTCACTTTATATTCATAATCAAACAGGATTATATGTAATCGTTAAATTCAACTGTCCTTTGTATCTTACGTCTGCATTCACGTATTGTTTATAATTTTTTCATTAGCTTTCATCCTATATTCACTCTCACATCCACCTCATTATCATCGGGTATTTCGAAAAAGTGGTATAAATCACTATCATTGGTTAAATAAAAATGTGATTTTCCTTGTTGTATCTCTTCATTGCGTTTTTTAATATTCAGTAATCTTTGTTTTTCTGATGTATCAATGTAGTGCAATTCACACTCGACTTTCATATCAGAGTAAAACTTGCGGAGTGCATTACGTTCGGAACGTGACCAAAATCCATTTTCACAGATAACTGTTGCGCCTGCTTTTGCTGCTTCACCTGCTTTATATTTAACATAATCTTCAACTTTTGAGCAATATTCTTCATATTTCTTCGGTTTGCTATAATATAATTCAGCCCCAAACAAACCAAGCATAAGTTCATCCTGGCTGATATTAACAGCATTTATCTGTTTTGCAAGTTTATTAGCATAAGTTGTTTTGCCAGAACCGATTTTACCGCATATTAATATAACTCTACCCAAGGTATCACCTCCAGCTCCTATAAGCAAAATATTTATTTCTTTTGCAAACATGACAATTCCTGATCAAACCATGTTTTAATGTCATCTCGCAGATCGAAAATAGAATCATCCAATGATATGGGAATTCCACGGCAGCCGCCATCACAATGACCTATTTCTCTTTTTCTGCCGCAGCCATATCCCTTTTCAATCAATTCCTGCAAAATTGGATGAAATGTTTTGATGGTGTCAGTGTATTCGTGGGTCTTTGTGGACTTCACATTGATATGGTAGCCGTTGCCTAGGGAAGTGTTAATTCCCCATATGTCTTTTCGTTTATAACAATACTTCATATAGATATGAAACCCTTTTACCTCCACTTCGCAGGTAAGTCCTTTCTCCTGATAGCGCTCATGCAGTTGTAGAAGAAAATCCTGCATATCAACAGATAGAGGCTTTATTGTATCCTGCAAGATAGAAAGCACATCGGTTTCATCCTTTTTTAAAACCCTGTAATCACAGCGCAGAAAAGCATCCTGGTTGACGAGGGTTCCATGGTCTATTTCGGCAATTGCCATGATCTTCAAGCCCGTCAGCATAATGGGGTTATCCGGATATGTAATCTTTATGTTTTTGATATCTGCTAAGTTCTGCTTTTTTTCATTTATATCTACGCCGTGAATGCAAATACCGCAATCCATCAGAAACCGCAGACATTCAAGGTTTTTGGAAACGGACAGCTTTCCATTGAATACAGTATTTCCACAAACGAGAGCTTGCGCGTTTTCAGCCGGTATGCCATGATAACCTATTTTCATTAGTAAGGTGCTTATATTGTGGAGGAACGGATAATATACCGAAAGCGTGGTGCGGTTTTCATATTCATGGGCAACTTTTTTGCAATTATCATAGACATCACCTTTGGCGTATAAAACATCGTAAAGCCGAACCAAAAAGGCTCTGAATGCCAGAACGCCCTCACGTATACTCTCTTCAGCTGATACATTTGTATATACAGGGTTGATTGCGTATGCTTCGTGGGTTTCAGGCACCATAATTTCTTTCAAATAGCTTGCCACATCCAAAAGCGTTTTTCTCATTTTCCTTATCTCCATCCTAACTCCTTTTAAATTTCACTATACTTGCTGTTCATAATATTGTAAATAAAATTCTGATCCCTATACATCTCTTACCTTTTACTATGTAGTTGGATTTATTCACTGAATTGGCAGCAGCATATTTATGTTTATTCCTAATTCGGTAATATACTTTTTACTTCGTTAATTAGCAGTTTTACATTGACAGCTCATTTTTCAAAACTGCTTCAATGTGATAGTGCTTACTATTTTGTTTACTTCCTCCGAAAAAGCAATTATCAACATGCCTGATCTGAATGATATTAAAATTACATAATAATTTTATAATATCGTTTAATTCAACAAAATAATGAGGAATGTCCTTCTCAGGACCCTCTGTTTTCATAATGGTATTTCCATCAATCACTGGAAATCCACCTTCCTTATATGCCCAATCTTCCTTAGAGCATAATGTAAAGTAGATATTACCTCCAGGCTTTAGCACTCGCTCTATTTCATTTAAGATTTCCAAAAAACCTGCTGTGTCAGTATGAGAAATAACATGGTAAGACCAAATACAATCAAATGCACTCTTTGTAAAGGGTAATTGATTCATATCACATACCTGGGTCAGTATTTCTAAACCAGCTTTATTCTTCCATTCATTTAGATACTTGATACCATCTTGAGATAAGTCGACTGCTGTTACATCAAAACCTTGCTCTGCAAATAAAATGGAATGTCTTCCCAACCCACACCCCAAATCAAGAATTGTTTTTTTGCCTTCTTTTTTCCACTTATTTGCATAGTAGTAACTCTCCTCGCATGGATTTGTCCAATATAATTTATCAGCTTCCTTCCAATCCCATTCCTTTGATTTCACCATTTTCTCTTCTTAATCTCCTTTTCAGTTTAATACAGACATCCCTCTTGTTATAAACAATAAAGATTCTCACGCCTTTGATAGTTACGCAATAAATTTACACAATGGCATGTTAGAAAGAAATATTTTGTTTATTCGTAACTTCTACAGATACGTGAAAAATAGTAACTACATTATCAACTAAGCTGATTCCTATTCTAACACCGTTTTTTGTATATCGGTCCTGCCGGTTGTCCTCATTTAAAATGGCAAATCCATTTTGTTTCATAACTTCGTCAACGGCATTAAGGGAGCACCCGACCTGAAGACCCATAAAGGTGTATTTGGTGCTTTAATTCATTAGTATGTATCTTGAGAATAATATTATTTCCAATTGGAACATATAACAAGGCAATCGGTATTAAAAGAAGTAAAGAAATAAACATTATGTATTTGAATATTCTTTTCATTAAGTCTCCTAAAGATTTTATATGAAGTATTATAGCAAACTCTCATAAGAATTTTCCATTACATTTGGTAATAGCGTATATATATTACAATTACATAGATTATCAAAATACTTTTTCAACTTTAAGAATGCTTTCCATTTATCTATAGTGAAATCCGGTAAACCATGCCTTAAGGCTACGTCAATCAACCTTTTCTCCATAATGCAAGCACCATTTGGCAACGATATAGCGTCACATAATTGTATTAATCGGTCATAATCATCATACACCGTATTTTCAATAAAACTTGATAAGAAAAGCTTTTGCTCTTTGGTACAATCAAACTTTCCAATAAACGTATTAACATCTTGAATAGGATAGGAATGTGTTAAGCATATTCTGGCAATCTCTCTTTGGTTTATACTCATCATATAATTATAGCCGTCAATCGTATGCATAATTGATTTTATACCTTCTCTGCGGCCTATATCATGTAACAAGCCCATAACATAGGCCTGATTGCTATCTAATGAATCAATTTTATCCGCAATCAATTTAGCATTCATACCAACAGACATGCTATGTTTAACCCATAATCCTGGATTTAGCTGTTCTCCTATAGACAGCTCTTTTTCTGCTTCTTTTGGACTTAACAACATAATTAGAAGATAACTCCTTTCTTAAACAATCTAGGACCCAGCCATAAGGTGGTTTAATAAATAAAACAAGTTTTAAAGTTGTAGTGCACTAAGCATAATTTTTTCATTCCGTTGAGTATTATGCTTGTACTGCAAATATCCATTTATTGAAATCAATATTCAAAAATGTTTGTATCTGGTCACTAATACCGGTGTCTATATCTGTGAGTCTTTTGGCATTGTTTTCTACAAGTACCAAGGGATCTATATACCTTTTTTTGGCTGAGACATTAACACTATATTGATTTTCCGGTTTTTCCGCAGAAGTAGCAACAGCGAAGAGTTCCGTATAATTCTTCCATATTTTAGATAGCTTTTTATCATAAACCAGTTTCTTAATAACTTCGCTTTCCGTTAGATATAAATCATCTTGTATCAAGACGCCATTTTCTATAGCGAATCGTATGATATCCGCCAAGTATTGCATTGAAAAACGGTCTTCATCTGACACGAAATAACGAGAGTTCCGCAAAGATATTTCTGTGAATTTTTCCGCCACATCAATGGTACGGAAACAGAGTTCTTCCGTTCCGTGTTCGTTTTGTGCGACCGTCAAGTCCTTATAAATACTATTAAGAGTATCAAGTTCCATTTTATATACACAGAATGCATTACCGATTGTGTATTCCAGGCGGTCAGCCGAAAGCATGGGTGTATCATTATCGGCAATTGGATATTTATGATAATCACAAACGTCTTCAATACTTATATGATGTTTTTTCAAAAGTTCGGTGATTTCTCTTGAGTTTTTAATAAATGATAGAGTTTGGTCTTCAGTTGATTCTTGCGTTAAATGATCGCCTTGCAGAAAATCAATTGTATGTGCAAAAACTGGTGTTGCTATATCATGAAACAATCCTGCTACAGACTGACGAATGTCGTGGGTGAAATTCCATACAATCTTTGAAACACCTACACTATGTGTAAACCGGGTGTATGGAATTCCCAGCTGGTAAAATGGAAATTTAGCATATTCACAGCCGCAATGCATACCGATGTCGGATAATCTCTGCATTTCAGAAGTACTTGCTAGTTGTTCTAGCAAAACAGGTATTTCTTTCGTATATATTGAAGTATACAATATTCATACGCTCCTTCTTCATAGTATTAAATTAATGGAACCTTGTATTTAATTCATTATATCCACTGTATAAATGCTGTTTTATCTTCACTGTTATACCCTGCTTGTCTGTAAAAGCTTAAAGTACTATCTTTTTGGGAGCCAGTAAGCAGCATCAATTTATAACAATTCTCTTTTAACGCAATTTCTTTTGCATAGTTTAGACATTTTGTTGCTAACCCTTTTCCTCTATATTCTTCATCAGTTATTACGTTTTCCACAAAAGCATATGGTTGTTGGTTATGAGTAAGGTTAGGTATTATTACACATACGCACGAAGATATAATCTTTCCATCTTCTTCAGCAACTATAATATGGTGGTCTTTATCATTAATAATTCGATTCCAAAGATCCATAATCTCAAAAGTCTTTTCTGGCATTGGATTACTATGTAACTGCATATATAATTTCATTAAACCATTAAAATCATCTTTATTAATTTCTCGTATCATTCTTACCTCAATTCTTTCTTTTTTCTTTCCATACAGTTTTCTCCTAACATAAGCAGTTTCCTAATAAACATTATTCTTTACATTATTTAAATAGGTTCTCATATTCTCATCATCATGCTTATTATAGTAATAGCTGCAATAGTCTGCAACTTGTAAGGCAAGAACGCTGAAAAGATCACATGCAATAAATATTGAATTCCACATATTATTGTAATCGCTGTCAGAATACGTATGTAAATATTGTTCATAAATCTCCGCCGGCAAAAACCGCTTAAAATACTTTCCCATTTTACCCGAAGAAACAGTAAAATCCGTGAGGGTCCCTATATACCATTCCAGCATACTATGCAATTCTTCACGGACTATATTGTGAAACATCAGCATAGCATAAGGTAGTTCATTACGAGCTATACCCTTAGCAACATTTTGTAAACACCACCAAAAATTATTGCAGCACGACAGATAAAACAGTTCAGATGGTGGCTTAATGATATAGTCGTCATCACTTGCTTTAGGAAATGGTGGTAAAATCCCATCCTTATCCATCAACGCTATGCTCAAGCTATCATTTCCAATGAGCTCAAGTTTTTGAATTGGAATAAGAGTCAAGTCAAGCCGATTACCATCTTTAAATAACATCATCCAATTAAAATGACCTTCACCACTGGGATAACGCATGGTTTCAGGCATTTGCAGTATAAGCCTATCACCAAAAACATCTATCCAACTATTGTCCGCAGTAAATTTTTCAAACTCTTCAACTACATATACAATATCATAATCCTGATATACATCCTTTGGAGCATTTGGATTCGTACGCGAACCATTCATATAAACCGCCCGTACACGAGAATCTTTCTCTGCTGTATTTAATATTAGTTCGAACATTTCTTTTTCTGATCTCATATGACACACCAACCTACCCATTTAAAATTTATATTATCTTTCAGCTTTTTAATTTGATACTGAACATAGCCTTCTGCAACTCTTTTTAACTATAAGTTGCCACATGGACGGTGCCTGCACGTACTTCACTATTTTTATTTGGTTTACGTTTAATAAATAACATTTTCTTTAAATCATCAAAAAGAGTTAGATCTTCTAAATAAATATCCATCCATTTACCATCATGAAAAGTATTTGCTTCATTATAAATTGTTTGAATTTTATGGGAATAAGCCTCTTGCTCAAGTTCATATTTCTCTCTCTCCTTTTTCCCATATACAATTTGTACGCATAAATTTACATCGTTTGCAAATAGAGTACAGAGTGTTTTGCCACCTCTACGATACTTACAAACATATCTCCAATTGTTCCATTTAGTCATATCCAATTTTCGTTCCATCTCGTATAAACTCTCTACCAATTCGCAGAACTGTGTCCAAATATCAAATTTATCTGCTGGAAGTAAATTTTGTAATTCTTTATCCATGTTTTTCACCTCAATTAATTGGTATTTTGATATATGGACGGTATGGTTAAAACCACATCATTATAGATCTTGCTCACATTTGAATGACTGACTCTTATAATGCTTGTATAATACAAAATTCAGTTAATAAATTTTGCAATCTGCTTTTTTCACGCTCCATCACTGGAAAAAGCGGATTATATAAATAATGCTGTAAAACATCTGCATCTTTTAATACTTCATCTAATGCTGAATGGGTAACCTCCTTTGAACTGTGGTTGCGAATGGCTGAGCATATTAAATCTGTTTCATTTTCAGTTGTCAAAGACAAATCCTCGAGAATTTGACGTGCCAAAACTGCACCGTGCTCAGCATGATTTTTTGTATTCATGGCTTTGTAAGAATGCAAGTCATGTAACATACCAGCCATGGTCGCTAATTCAACATCTTGATTTCTTTTAAGAGCAATAAAAGCACATGTTTGCGATACCCCATATAGATGGAGATACCCACATCTTCTTTCTTGGGCGTCTTCCATATTTAGTAGAATTTCATCAATATACTTTCGAAGTCTTTCAATGCGATTATCTATTTCTTCAGCACTTCCATTATGCAAATACTTTTGTATTTTTTTAATATGGTTTTCCATTTCTTCCTCCACCTATAACCTACTTATATTTAGTTTAATAATATAATAGATACTTCAGAATCTTACACAAATTGAAATTTTGCTGTTTCAACTTATAAGACTGTGTCCCCTGCTTTATGGACTTGTTCCACGGTCATGTTGAATTATACTAATTTTAACTTAATATCTTCTACGATTTGATTCAAAACCTGCTCCCGTTCCGTAGACGTATCATAAATCGTAAAGCCGTATTCCATTAAATGATTTGTCATGGACCGGCTGAAAGGAATGGCTTCATTACCAGCATAATCCCTTAGTTCATCATTAGTAAGACTGTATGTCCAATCATCTTTTGTATCGTATTTCCTGAAATCGTTAACAAATTCATCAACTGTTTTTTTATTTTGCACTAACCCTATAAGTATAAAATTGTCTTTCAATGCTTCTATCCCATATGTATTTAAGATAGGTGTTATCTTATCAAAATTAAAATACCCACCTTCCAGCACAAATCTATTTCCTTTTACCGAATGGGCCTGGAGGTTTAACTCATATGTAACACCGTGATTGGAAGAAAATATACCAAGAAAATTACCAAGGAAGGGGGCTAAATTATCTGTGGCCTTCTCCCTATTCCAATTAAGTCTAATATCCAGCTGTGGATATGCCCCTTGAAATGTGGCGACAAGTTTATCAAGACTTATGACAAAGTAATTTAGCTCTTCATTCATTTTTCTCGCCAAAGTTGTTTTACCGGCTCTTGATGGACCAGCAATGATTATGTTTTTCATTTAAAAGCACCTTCCAATCTTTACAGAGAGCAAAAATAGCCGCCCTCCGGATTACAAAATCATCTCATAGTCCATCAAATAACCAGCATATTCTTGATTCCATTCGTTTTTTCGCTTTCGTAACAATTGAAAGCCAACACTCTCGTAATTTTTTTGTGCTGGTACTAATTGTTCATCTGTAGTAACTATAATTTTTTTAACATTATTATTCGATATCCGTTTAACTGCTTCTTCTAACTGCATTTTTCCAAATTTATTACCTTTATACTTCGTTACAATACAATTATGACCAATTTCTATGTATTCCGGAATATGTCTTGGGTCCCAGCATATAAAACCAATTGGAATTTCATCCAATGTTGTAATAAAACCACACTTATCTGCTATTTCTAAATTATTATAGAAAAAATCATCTGCTTCTATCCAGGTCTTTCCCCAGTCCCTTTCATATCTGCTTTCAAATGAATATCCATCTTTTAGAATTTCACAAATAATTCCTCTTTGAAATTCACTGAATTTTCTATATTTAATATTCAACACTTACCTCCAAAAAATTTCAGATTTATTATTCCAAACTCAGCCATAGAGCAGGACGAACTCCGCCGCTGTTATCGCCAGTTAAAGGGTGAATCGTGTTGCTGCTGTAGTGAAAGGTTCCATTTCCCTGAATGCCTATATTGCCGTCACCGTGGATATATACGGCTCTTCTATTGTCACGCCCGGGCGACCGAAGCCACCACCACCATATATAGCCGTCGAATGTCGATCTTCGCTTGTCATTGTTATTGTCCTTTTTTTGAAACCAGTATCTTTGTTTGGCACTGCGGTTTTCGAGGTTTTTACTGCTGTCACCAAAATATTTGCACACTACTTCTTCAATGCTTAGAAGAAATATGTAATCCCTGGTATCTTCACCGCCTCTTGACCCGTACCACTGATTGTCTTGGTTTTTGTTTGATACCGGTATGATTCTTGACTGATCGGCTGCGGTGAATTTGTTATAAAACTCACCGTTAAGATATTTTCTTAATGAGCATTCAGCCCATGTCACATCCCCAGCGCTGTTATTATACGGATATTGTTCGATTATGTATTCAGTTATAATCAAGGCCGAATTGCCTTGTATATCAAGAATGTGCCAATGATAACCGCCAAATGGAATAGTTGCACCAATATGAAACTCCTTCATTCTCTTTCTCCTCACGTATAATATTTTTTCTGTAGTTCAAATTTGTCTTCAAGAGCAAAGAGCAAATTCTAATTTTTTTCGCAATAATTCTCAGATTATCTGTTTCTTTCTTACTATCTCATTAGCTCAGCTCAATAATGTAATGGAAGTTTATTTAATCCTGTAAATTGAAAGTTACAGACACTTTCCATATACACACAAATCATATATATTATCATTCTTAAATACCGCATTTTTCATAATACCTTCCAAAATAAAATCATTTTTTTCTAAAACTCGCTGGGACGCTATATTAGGTTGGTACACGAAACCTGTTATTCGAATAATATCTAATTGCTCAAATGCAATAGAGCAGATCTGCTTTACAGCTTCTGTCATGATACCCTTTGACCACTTATTTGATAATAATAAATACCCTATCTCCGCATCCTTGCAATGTACATCACTCTTTTTTTCAACTGAAATATTACCTATATATTCTTCATTAACAACAATAGCTCTAAAAATTCCATCTTTTCCATCCTTTTGCTGAACCATGTTAAGCCACCACTGAGCATCTCTTTCCGTGTATGGAAAAGGCAATCTATTTGATATATATTGTCTGTCTACTTCATTACATAATTTCACTAAAAGGTTTTTATTTGCAATTTCCCATTTCATTAATCTTATATCCAAAATTATCCCTCCTGCCAAATTCATGTTTGGTCATATACTACCTCATTTATTATAATATCTAACGGTTGTGAACCCTATATATGGTAATATTATACATTACATATTTGCTTAATATCAATACATTTGATTTATCGAGTCCAACTTTCAGCTTAACTTTTATTAACAGAATTATCGCCATAATACAATTAATGTCTTATATCCATTTTATGACTATTTATAAAATTATTCAATCAAAACTTCCTATATTCTCCATGTAATAACTATATCACGTAATTCTATTAAGAACCCTTCGTATTCCAGGTAAAATACTAAAACATATAACTATTGTCTTAACAAATCCAAAATAAAAGAAGAAACAGAAATTAAATATCATTCCCGTCTCTCCTTTAATCAAGTCTCTCTAAATCCTACTCTCTTTCTAATCCCTTCAGTCTTTCAATCTCCCTTAAAATCCGATCAACTGCCTCACCTTCTGTAATATTCCATTCTGACTCCAATACACTAATTAATTCTTCCAATGCTTCTGCTGCCTTTTCATATTCACCCATGATTTCATAAATATGGGCACTACATTCTGCTGCGTCGGTATATTTAGGGGAGGGCTGTAATTGGAAAGCCATTTTATTAAATTCGATTGCTTCCTGATATCTGCAGTCCGCTGCATACTTATCTGCTGCAAAGGCGTATACCAGCCAGTTATCAGGCTCATTCTTCACCATGTTATCCCAAATTTTATATGCCTCCTTATGCTCCCCTCTTGCCCAGGCAATCTCACCTGCGTATTTCTTTACGCGGCAATCATCCTCAATAACCTTTAACTGCTTCAGTATACTTTCCGCTTCGTTTAGTCTGCCATCGGCAATGAGTTCATCCAGTAAGTACATATATCCTCTTGTATAGTCCGGATTTTCTATCACAAATTGCTGATAGTATGTAATTCTCTTATGATGATTGGCATAATTCCAATCTGTTTGGGTTCCATGTTGCGCCCATAAAAGGGATACATGATTACACTTTGCGGCTGGATTTTCTTTTAAAGCTTCTTTGGCATAATACTCAGCTTGTTCATTGTGCCGGTCAGCCTCATGATTATGCAGATCTGCCAGCAGACTCAGTGCTTTTCCACGATGAACATTATCTTCCATCTTCTCTTTCAGAAAATGCTCTGCATAATCAAAATCTGCTTTTGAAAGAATCTTATTGATTTGAAGCATATTTTCAATACGCTGAAGATGCTTTTCATCTGCAACATCAAACAGTTCATCAATGGTTACTCCAAAAAATGCGGATAATTCCGGCAGAAGCTGAATATCCGGGGTTGTTACACCATTCTCCCATTTGCTGACTGCCTGGGCTGAAATTGATAAATACCCTGCCAGTGCTTCCTGTGTTACTGATTTTTGTAATCGTAAACTTTTTATCTTTTTACCTATATTCATTCCGTATTTCCTCCTTGACCGGTCATATTTATTATAACCGTATCCATTACCAGGTTTCAATAACCGGTCAAGTGAATTCAAGTTAACAGATAGTTAACTCCAATTAATTCTGATTCTATTATGGCTTTTAGCCCTATATCTTAAGAAAATCATTTCAGCCATTGATTATTCTGGTAAAAGTCCTTCCAGGGATCATTACCGCTAATCCGCCTCACTGCTTCGGCCATGTTAATGCCATCCGGCGCTACCGTATCAAGTTCTTCCCAGGAAATGGGCATAGAAATCCTGGCTCCTTTTCTTGCCCGGATGGAATAAGGTGCTACGCTGGTAGCGCCTCTGCCGTTTCGAATCCAGTCAATGAATATCTTATCGGTTCGCTTGGCTTTTCTAACATTGCTGGTATAACGGTCAGGCCACTTCTTTTCCATTACTTCGGCAACACTTTTTGCAAAGTCGTGAACCACATCCCAGGAAACGACAGGTTTTATAGGCACTACCACATGATAGCCTTTGCCGCCGCTGGTCTTTAAATAGGAGTTCAGCGAAAGGTCGTTAAGAATACTTTTAATATCCAGTACCCCCTGCCGCACCTGGCTTATATCCATCCCCTCATCCGGGTCCAGATCAAATACCATCATATCCGGTTTTTCCAGCTCCTCAGCACGGCTTCCCCAGGTATGAAATTCCAGCGTACCCATTTGTGCTTCATATATCAGCCCGGATATATTTTCAATATAGAAGTACTCTTCGGTTTCCCCTTCGCTATTTGTAACCGGAATTGTGATAATTCCTTTGCTGCCCGGGCCTGGATGCTTTTTAAAGAAGCAGGTCTGCGAAATTCCCTTGGGACAGCGTACAATACTTAAAATCCTATGGTTTACAAAAGGAAGCATGCGTTCCGACACCTGCTCATAATACCGGATCACATCCACTTTTCTAATTTCTGGCTCTTCAAATATAATCTTATCCGGGTTACTGATCTTGATTCCCTGGATTAGAATCGAGTTGGTGTTTGCTGCCATTGGTGTCTCCGTTTCTATCATTGATGATGAATGAATATCCTCTTCTGCTTTTTCCCTCCTGATATCTTTTGGCTCCTTATCGGTCCTCAGACCCTTAAAACTTGCCTGCCTTAATAAATACTCCTGTGTCCACTCGGCAAATTTTATTTCCGCCACCAGTTCCGGTTCCAGCCAGGTGATCCGTTCATTTGATTTTGCCTTTGGAGCTATCCCAAAAGGGGAAGCTGCCCTCTTTCTGTTTTCAAACTTTTTCTCAAGTTCTAGCATGTCATGTTCACTCAGACCGGTACCGGCACGTCCGGCATAGACAAACTCTTCCCCTTCATAGACGCCAAGGAGCAGGGAACTGACTCCTCTTGTCTTTTTATCTGAAAGTGTATAACCTCCAATGACAAATTCCTGCCTCTTATCGCATTTAAGTTTGATCCAGTCACCGTTTCTGGTTCCGCTGTAGTTGGAATCGGCTCTTTTACCAACGATTCCTTCCATCCCAGCCTCACAGGCTGCTGTAAAACTTTCCTTGCCGCTGCCCCTGACATGCCGGCTATAGTAGAGGTTTTTAGGTGCCTCTTTCAGTAAAGCTTCCAGTTTTTCTTTCCTGTCTATAAGCCGGTGTTCTCTAAGATCTACGCCGTCCAATGCCAGGAGATCAAATATTATATAGGTCAGGTTTTTACCCTTTGGATTTTTCATATAGCTTTGCAGGGCTTGAAAATCCGTCTTGCCCACAGCGTCCGTAATTGTCATTTCACCGTCTAATATCATTGCCCTTCCTCCGGCAAGTTCTATAAGGGAATAAGCAATATCGCGAAATCGCCTGGTATAATCGTTACCATTTCTGGTCATGAGCCGTGCGCTGCTGCCCTCAATAAAGCTAAGTATCCGGTAGCCATCGTATTTTAATTCATAGAGCCAGTCCTCACCCTCCGGAATGGTTTTTACCAATTTGGCCAATTGAACTTCCGCCTTTTCAAATGGGTTCTTCGTAATCTTTTCGTCTTCCCCGTCTTCAATTTCCCTCATGGTGCGTCCGGTCCGGATGCTGGTGATAAATTCGGATATACCCTCTTCCGATTTGACAAACTCATCTTTTTCTTTTAATAAAAGCCAGTTATCCTTGGTATCGCCTTCTTTCGCCTTCAGACGCACCAGGGCCCATTTTCCCTTGAGTCTTCTTCCTTTCAATACAAACTTAAGTACTCCCTCACGGAGTCCGTCATCCACATCCCCGTGAGGTTCCCAGTAGCCCTCATCCCAAAGCATGATAATACCGCCGCCATATTCTCCTTTGGGAATGGTTCCCTCGAAATTCCGGTATTCCAGGGGATGTTCCTCCACATGAACGGCAAGCCGCTTGTCACGGGTATCATAAGAAGGTCCTTTGGGCACTGCCCAGCTGAGTAAAACCCCGTCCCATTCTAAACGAACATCGTAATGGTCTCTGCGTGCCAAATGGTGCTGAACTACAAAACGCAGTCCTTCCCCGGCAGTTTCTGACATACCGACTGGTTCTAAGGTTCTTTCAAAATTTCTCTTCTCATTGTATTTGTTTAGCTTTTCAGACATAAATTATGCCGGTTCCTTTTCTTTTTTGGCCTTCTCGACGCTGGCTCTTAATGCCTCCATAAGGTCTA
>JAEZSL010000221.1 GCA_023443925.1 Bacillota bacterium
TTCACTGTCGGAACTCCGGATTTTAAACCGGAGGCTTTTATTATGGAGGCCGTATCTGAGGCGGCACTTGATCCGGAAAATTATAAATATTCTCTTGGGGATTCTCCTGAACTTATAAAAGCTGTAACTGACTGGTATCAGCGAAGGTATCAGGTCGATTTAAGTGAGGATGAGATTGTTTCGGTAAGCGGTACCCAGGAGGGTATGACACATATCGGGCTGGCTCTGCTGAATTATGGCGATACGGTTCTAGTTCCCAATCCCGGTTATCCGATCTTTGAGATCGGTCCTTACCTGTGCGGAGCACAGATTGAATATTATAATCTCCTTCCGGAAAACAATTATCTGCCGGATTTTACTTCGATTTCCGAGGAAGCGGCCGCAAGAGCTAAGATGATGATTGTTTCTTATCCTGCCAACCCGGTTTGTGCAACTGCTCCGGATACTTTTTATGAAGAATTGATTGCATTTGCCAGAAAGCACCGGATTGTCATCGTGCATGATAATGCCTATTCTGAAATCGTTTATGATACTGGCAAAGGCACCTCATTTTTAAGCTTTCCCGGAGCCAGGGAAGTTGGCGTGGAATTTAACTCATTATCAAAAACATATAATATTACCGGTATCCGGATCTCCTTTTTACTTGGCAATTCAGAAATTGTGGAGAAATTTAAAACAATTCGCTCCCAGTTTGACTACGGCACCAGTTTTCTTGTACAAAAGGCAGCTATCGCAGCTTTAAACGGCCCTCAGGATAGTATTGAAAATAACTGCCGGGAATATGAATGCAGGCGTGATGCCCTTTGCCAGGGCTTAAAGACGCTTGGTATGGAGGTACGTAAATCTGCCGGCTCCATGTTCGTGTGGGCCAGGATACCGGAGGGATATAAGGAATCAAATGAATACTGTATGAAACTTTTTCAAAAAACCGGAATTTTGTGCACTCCTGGCAGCAGTTTTGGCAGCCTTGGAGAGGGTTATGTAAGGTTTGCACTGGTACTGCCGGCTGAAACAATTCATGCTATTTTTAAGGAGCTTTCCTTAGCCTGATTTATAACACTGTCTTGTTTCAATATACAAAAATAAAGGCTTTTAACGAAACCATTTATCATACTTTTTATGATTAACCGACGAATATACAGAAAGCCAAGATACCCATATTCAGCTATACCAATTTTCTATACCAATCTGCTGCTATGCTACACCACATAATCCATTATCTTTTCAGAGACTTACTTCCTTCCTTACCGGTTTAACAGCTGCGAAAAGCCTTGTTAGCAGCTGTTAGATCGAAAACTGCAATGCTTTTAATTTTCTGTTTATCAATGTTCCAAGCAAGCTTGCCATAAAACTTCGGGATTCGTAACTTTTATAGCCTGTGAAGCAAGGGCTTGCGAAAGCCTGTCTGGGTCACAGAATTATGGCTTTTCCGAAAAATTCCGGTAAATGGAAATTAGGAGTATTGCTTACAATCGGTGCATAGCTGGCATAATGTTCAATGGCAGGGTCTTCGCTTATTTTATAAAAATTGCAGGTAAATAAATCCCCGCTTTTTAAGGGTTCCCTTTGGTAAACTTCTTGTATTAAAGCCATGGGGATTTTCAGGGTTACCTCCCAGCTGTCCTCCCTGATCTGTGCTTTACAGTCTGCGGAACAGGGCAGGAAGCTTTTTAGCTTCCTCCGGTTGCGATTCATACCAAATTCACTAAGCATAGCTCCGTTGGCATTCATTTCAAAATTGAGATATTCTTTCGTTGAATACTCTGTAGCAAAATTCAGAAAAGCTTCCAAAGCACTATCATTATATACGGGATCATCCTTTTCATGATATCTGCGTAACGGATTTACTTCCATGGCAGTCATGGTAATTACAACTCCATATCCCTCTAATACTGCCATCCGCCCAAAGGCTTCCGGTTTGTATTCCTTTTCCCATAACTGGTGATTAATCAGGAATTTTGCACACTGATCAATTTCTTCAAATCTTTTTATTGTTTCTACTTTATAAATATCGATCAACTCACTCTCTTTAATACTTAATACATTTAGCAAATCAATGGTATAAAATCATATCCACAACCGGTCAGGATAAAATCCTCTGGCTCTAAATTCCTTAATAGCATTTACCACGGTTTCTTTATCTTCCTTATAAGTAACGCCATACCACTTATCTTTTGAGCGTAAAACCGTGACTTCTGCTTTATTTTCCTTTAATAATTCACCGACAACCTCCGGTAAAAAGTACTCACATTTTAACGGGTTTTCTAAAACTTCATTATTCAAAAATACTTGAAACCGGTTATTTAATTCTGTAAATATACTGTTTGTAAAGCCCCATAAATTCATGGATACCGTAGCCTCGCTTGAAAGTGTTACCCAGGTTTTTCCTTCGTCCTCCGTATAGACGGCCTCCTGTCCCCGTTTTTCAATATGGGTCCTCTCCTGTATGCCTTTTAACTTACCTGCCCCGTTCATTTCACACACACCTCTTGCAACATGCCCATGATCCGTCAAGGTATTTTCAAGCTGATAACCTACCATTGTATATCTATATTTTACATCATCCTGTGCCATATTTAAAGCCTCATAAATCATTTTGAAAGCTTCTTTTCCATAATAATCATCAGCGTTGATGACAGCAAAAGGACCATCTATTTTATCCATGCAACAGAGTATGGCATGCCCGGTACCCCAGGGCTTTTTCCGGCCGGGAGGAATTATATGTCCGGCCGGCAGACGATCCAATTCCTGATATACATATTCCACATTCAGAAAATCCCCTATCCGGTTTCCTATTCGATATTTGAATTCTTGCTCAATCTCTTTCTTTATAATGAATATTATCTTTTTAAATCCAGCTTTCCATGCATCATAAATAGAAAAATCTATAATAAGATTGCCCAAATCATCCACCGGGTCAATCTGTTTTAATCCGCCATATCTGCTTCCCATACCTGCTGCCATAATTACCAGGACCGGTTCTCTCATACTTTACACCCATTAAATATCCCAGGCTGGCCTGGAATATCTGCCACAGAATACTATGCGAAACAAGTTTCACAGAGTGAATGAATCACATTGCGGCAACCTTTCATTCAAATTTTCTTAATAACAAGTTAATTAACGCTTACCTTATGATACCGTTTGCACTGTATTTAAATAATTCGCTGCTTCATACATAACCATCTACTATCACTGGCCTGCCTGCAATTATCTCCACCGTTGTAAAGGCCGCCTTTCATATAATTTATAATTCTAAATTACACAAGAAAGGCGGCCTTTGAGACACACATCCTGTAAGAACAAGCTGTAAATTAGCGTATCACTTTTAATCGTTTAGTCTATTACTTTTATTTCTTTTATTCTATTTTTTATTTTATTTTTATTTTATTTCTAATAGGTTTATTCTATTCCTTTTACTCTTAATGTACCCATAACAGTGGACACGTTATTTAATGGAGACCTATCTTTCAGACATACTCACTAAATAGATCCATAGTTATGGACACTTACTCTTGTTGTTCCCTTTTTCTTCGACACATCCTTTTGTTTATGTTTTCTTAATCCAGAATAGGAGGAATATCATGAGCAGAAGTCAGTTTACAGATGAACAAATGCAGCTACTACGTCAAAATCCATACACTCATAGCGTTACTAGATCTCTATTATCCTTTACCAAAAGTTTAAGGAAATCTTCTACACGGAATACCAGGCAAAAGAATTTCCAAGACAGATCCTTATAGACTATAAAGAAGTAGGCGCATTGCTCATGAACAATTCTTCTTGTGTATTCGTATTTATACTACTCTATTCCTGCATTCCTTTCCTTCTATCATTTCCCTTTTGCCGCAAGAAACTCATCAAATTGACGTTGTACCTCAGCAATATAGTCATCGATACCGGCTTCCTTTAATTTCTGTACTGCTTTCGGGTACTCCGTATCAAAATCCACAAAACCGGACCGGATTGCTGCAAAGTCCTTAAGTCCGACTTCCTTAATAGCAGTTTCAATATTTTTAACTTTTTCATTATTAAAGCTAAAGCCTAAGGTTTTCGAACGTACTGCATTATCGTCCCAGCTATTGTATAAATCAATATAGGCTTGATCCACATCAGGGGCAAACATCTGGTAATTCTGGTTTCTAAACATCCATTCATAGAAGAAGTCATTCTGAGATAACTTATTAATTCTTCCATCCACGATCTCATAATCCTTACCCTCTACACCGTATAAGGCAAACAGATAATTTTCTTTGGAAGAATACAGCCAGTTAATAAATTTCATGGCCCCGGATGGGTTGGGTGCTGTCTGGGGAATACACAGCACTTCTCCTCCCGTTGCGGTTATATAACGGGGTTTTTCAGCTGCCAGAAGATAACTCTTAAGGCGCGCATCCGGTGCGTTGGCCTTCACCGTATCAATAATCTCATTTTCTTTTCCCAGTGAGCCTTCTACCCAGGTGTATTGTCCGGTCTGCATACGGGAGTCACGTTCATTGTATTTAATGGTTAAATCATCCGAATAATAGCCTGCCTGGTACATTTCACGGTTAAACCGTGCAACCTTTTGAAAGGTCTCGGTTTCATAATAACTGTACACTTTATTGCTATCTTCTCCATATACGACCAGTTCTTCTGCTGCAATCCAAGTCAGGGGATCACCCTGGAAATATCTGGTCAGGGGCTTAAAGATTATGTCCGCCGGCCCTTTTAAATCGGGTAATGTCTCACTTGTTTTCTTTGCAAATTCTTTCAGGTCCTCCGCCGTATTTAAATCCGTCATTCCCACCGCATCCATAATATCCTGACGTACACAGACTAACTGGTACATGGCGGAAGAAGGAGCATAGGCAGAAGGAATGCCGTATATTTCTCCTTTAATGGTTGCACCTTCTAGCTGTTCTTTCGGAAGTACCTTAAGCATATCCTGTCCGTATTTGTCAATTAAATCATTCAGCACCGCAGCCTGTTTTTTATTTACCATGGTAGAAAGGCTTGGCAGCCCATCCCAATATAAATCAACAGGTTCATTGGCAGCCAGCATAATATCTTTTTGCTCCCAGTACTGATCCCAGGGCACATAGATCATTTTTACTTTCATATTAAGATCCGCCGCCATTTTTTCCGCAAATTCATTTCCCATGAACTCTTCCATTCTTTCACTTTCATCCCCCGGATAGAGAATGGTAAGGGTATTGGACTTGCCTGCACTTTTGCTGCCGCAGCCTCCGATAATACCGGCTAACATCAGTACCAGAACCATAAGCACCAATTTCTGTAGCTTCTTCATTATATATCCTCCTTTATAATCTCTATGCTTAGCCTTTTGGGCTTTAACATCAAAGCAGTCCTACTATTCTTTCACGGCACCCGTCATAATTCCCTGGACAAAATGCTTTTGTACCAAGGGATACAGGAAAATAACCGGTCCGATGGTGATTACCGTAACCGCCATCTTTACTGTTTCGGTGGGCAGGGTTATCCCGGCAGAGGCCCCGGCAGGTATACGGCCGGAACTTATGGCGTTGACGTTTGATAATATGGTATATAGATAATACTGTAACGGAAATAAATTCTTATCGTTGATAAAAATAAGCGCATTCCACCAATCATTCCAGTATTGCAAAGCATACATTAATCCGACGGTTAATACAGCGGTTTTACTTAACGGAATTGCTATCTTTAAATAAATCGTAAAATAGATGGCTCCGTCAATTTTTGCCGCTTCATACAAAGAAGGTGAAATACTTGAAAAGTAAGTACGCATTAAAAACATATTCCATACACTGAAAATGGAAGGAAGAATCAGTGCCAGTATGCTGTTTTTTAAATTATAATAGTTTACGCACACCACATACCACGGAATCAGACCGGCTGAAAAAACAATGGTAAAATTGGCGATAAAAGCAATTACATTACGGTATAAAAGCGTTTTAATGGATATTGCAAAAGCAATCATGCTGGTAATTAACATAGCTCCCAGCGTTCCGGTAACCGTAACAAAAATGGTGATTCCGTAAGATTTTAATATCTGTTTTCCGCTGTTTAAAAACAGGTATGTATAGGTATCAAAGCTGAAGTTTTTCGGAAGAAGGGAATAGCCGTACCTTACGATATCACTTTCCGAAGAAAGAGACGCACTCAGGGTAAGAATCAAAGGGTACAGGCAGATCAATCCAAAGAAACCGATAAAGCAGTGGGCAAATATAGTGATACCTCGATCACCGATAATCTTTTTCCTTTTCATTAAAATAACCCCTCTCCCTCATTTATTTTCTTAGAAATCTTATTGGCAGCGGTTACTAAGATCAGCCCCATAACAGACTGGAACAGGCCGATGGCTGTGGAATAGGAAAAGCCCAAGGTCCGCATGGACTGGTATACATAGGTATCAATAACCGTAACCTCGTCAATCAGCACCGGATTATTACCGATAATACCGTAGATCATTCCGAAGTCACCATAGAAGATCCGCCCGATACTCATTAAGGTCAAAACCACTGCCGTCGGCTTTAGCATGGGAATTGTGAGATTGATGATACACTGAAATTTATTGGCGCCGTCCACTTTTGCCGCCTCAAAGAGGGAATGGTCAAAATTGGCCATGGCTGCCATGTAAATGATGGAACTATAGCCGCTCCACTTCCACACATTTGCAAAAATAATGATTCCTTTCCAATATTGAGGCTGTGCGTACCAGCTGACCGGTTGAATCCCCAGGTAAGCAAGCAAATGGTTTACCACACCCACGTCCGTTGAAAAGAAACCGTAGATAATGGCACCAACTACAACCCAGGACAGGAAATAGGGGAAAAACATCATGCTTTGTGTCAATTTCTTAAAGAACTTACTCCTGATTTCATTTAAAAAGATTGCTATGGAAACCGGCACGAGTAGTCCCAGCAAAATACCGAAAAAATTAATAAACAGCGTATTGTAGGTAACTTTCCAGCCCATGCTGTTTTTTGCAAAAAAATACTTGAAATTCTCAAGACCGACAAAAGGACTTCCAAAGATCCCGTCTACCACATTAAAATCCGTAAATGCCATCCAGACTCCCGCAAAAGGTATGTAACAGAATAGAATCAAAACCAGTAATGCCGGTACACACATTAAGTATAAAATCCTGTTTTCTTTCATTTCCCTTAAAAAGGTATTCTTCTTTTTTGGGGGAAGTATCAAATCCTTTTTCGATTTCATCTGTCTCACCACACTTTTTTATTGGTACGGTTATCCTGCAACAATTTTTCTTTCAATTCATCAAGATCAAGGGTGGTTCCGCTGATTCTGGATTCTTCCGCCGCATAGGCCATAATATGGCTTTCCACCGACTGGTCAATGGAGGATTTACTTAAGCCGCCTATTCCGCGGATCAAATCCATAAAATCTTTCATCAGTCCTACATCTCCCCCGCCATGGGCTCCTTCTATGATACCGGGGTGGATTACTTTTTGCTCATATTGATTAACGGCATTGGAAGAGAAACGGGTTATTTCTATCACATTAGTACTGTCGTCACCGCGTATCTCGCCGTTTTCGCACATAATTTTAATGGTCCGGCTCATTTTGTTCGTAAACCCGCTGAGATTAAAGCTCACCGTAACCCCGTTTTTAAATTCAATTAAGGTGACCTGGTTATCACAGACATCATTATCACAGTGATATACACATCTCCCATAAGGCCCGGTCTCAATGGCTTTTAATATTCCTGCCTCACTCTGATCCTTTGACAACAGAGTAGCAGGCCAGCTCCCAGCTGCCGGTAAATAAGCTTTTCTGGCGTCAAACCGGCAATCCCCGGCGGCTTTACAGGTAAAGCACCGCTTAGAGCTGTTCTCCGGTGCATTTTCACTCCTAAAGTACCTTAAACTGCCGAAGGAAGAAATACGTTTTGCTTCACTGCCTGTCAGCCAGGTTAATAGATCCATATCATGACAGGATTTCTGCATAATCAGGGAACTGGACAAACTGCTGTTACGCCAGTTACCCCTTACAAAGGAATGGGCCATATGAAAGTTTCCGATATTCTCATTATGCTGGATGGTAACTACTTCACCCAGCTCCCGGCTGTCAATAATGCGCTTTATGGCAGCAAAAAAATTTGTATACCTTAATACATGACAGACTACCACGTTCCGGTTTAACCGGTTTGCTTTCCGCTTAATTTCCAGGGTCTCTCCCGGGTCGGGGGAAATGGGCTTCTCTAAAAGAATATCATAGCCCAGGTCCAGGGCTGCCATTGTCTGACCGTAATGGTCCCGGTCCATGGAGGCTATAATAATTGCATCTGCCGCTTTTCCCAACTGATAAAATTCCTCCACCGTTTCAAATTGCATGTCTGCCGGAATCTGAAGCAGCTCTGCTGCCGTCTTTCTTCTGATTTCATCCGGCTCCACCACGGCTGTGATCTCAGCCTTTTCCGTACGATGGGCATAGACTGCATATATCATCCCTCTTTGTCCTGCCCCTACAAGTGCTAGTTTCAACTTAAAATACCTCCCATATGTAAATTAATTTTCTCTGTAACAGGCACCTGTTACTGCCCCTACTCCGTTGGAGAAACCTCCGGTGCCGCAGGATCCTCTAAGGGATAATAGCCCTCCGGATAATAATGCTCCCAGACATTTTTCAGATGATCTCTACCGGTATGATCCACCTCCAGCTCTCCCAATTGATAGAAGCCATCCTCACATTCCGTGTCAATCCCCATATAAACCGGAAACTTCTGCTTATAAAAGAGTCCGGCCGACAAAGAATAGCTGCCTTCTAAAAGAGCGGGAAGCTGGATTATTTCATTGTGAATAATATCTCCTACGTGCCAGGACGGAGAATCCGGTACGGGAATAAGAAAGGTTTTATCACCCCGTACTAATTTCAATTTAATGGACAAATCGCTATAGCAAGGTGCGCTTCCGGTATTTACAAACCAGAAACGTGCGGGTAAAACTCCCATACTTGATACCTTTTCCGGATAAGTTAATCTTCTTAATGTGATTTGAAATCCCAGGTTAAGGTTTTGATTGGAAAGTCCGCAATGCCAGCTTGACGCCTGCCTTAGAACCTGAATCCCGCAGACAGGATCTAAAACATGAAGCAGCACCGGGTTTTTCTGCCAGTTATTTTGTAACCCCTGTTCCGCCAGAGCTTCACAGCATCCGATCCAGTTTTCTTCCCCGCTGGAAATTCTTAAACCAAATTCCCGGTTTTTATCTTTCAGAAACCGGATTAGACCGTAGTTATCCAGGTCTGCAAATAAGTTTATCTCTTGAAAACCTTCCATATAGGCATTCCATTCCACGGGATTATTACCTGTGGCCGTTATTATTACTCCCATCAGGGAAATATCCTTTTCTCTTAAATAACTGCCTGCTCTTCGGATCAATGCGGCAAAACACTCTTCCGGATAATCCGTTACCCATTCCGGATAATCCGGCTTGATAACCAGTACCGGATTAAAGGTTTTGGCTGCCTGATCCAAAAGCGGTTCCAGTACATAACAGCCACGTTTTGGTTCCAGGTCAACCCAAGAGCAGGTTATGTAGTTTATCTGTCCTCTTCCGGAATTAGCAGGCGGCGTTTTAAAAAGCGGGCGTATTTTTCTGGTTTTATAGATTTCATAATTTTCTAATGAATATTTGCCCATACCAATCCTTTCTACTTCAAATGACTATCCACCGTTTTTTTGAATTCCTCAATATCCTCCCTGGTGATATAGGTGTCCTCTCCGACTCTGTCCACATCCTCCCGCAGCACTAACATACTTAGATTATTAAACCGCTTACCCGTTTTCATGTATTCAAAGGCAGCTTTTTGCAGGGTTGTTTTTAATTCATCCGCAGACGGTTCCGCCTTCCAGTCTCCAAATACTTCATAACGAAGCATAGCATCACCGGCTTTTATGGGATACAGATAAAATTGCCGCTGAACCCGGATGATATTACTCTGCTCGTTATCCAGGACCAGGGACAGTCTGGAGTCATAAAGCCAGCTTTCGCTCCAAAAACCTTTTATAGCCAGCTCCGGGAAGTATTTATCATAAAATTCTATGGCAAGCTTCATGGAATTCTTTAGCCGGACTGGATTATAACCTGGGCCGGAGGGCACATGCAGGGCCAGTAAAAGCTCACCCTTTTTCAGAGCTGTCTTCCATTGGGCCTTATCCAGAGTTATTTTCTCACTTTTAACATAGCCCATGGGACTGATGGGATTGGCGTTGATGAAGTCTTCCCCTTCCTCCCACTCTGTGGTAAATTTACCTTCCGTGTCGTAAATTTCATTAATTCCGTTAATCTGTCCGTCCCTTCTGAATTCCTCCCCCGGATGACTTAAGGCAATGACTTTTTTTGTTTTTTCGTTACGGTACAGGGTAAGCTCATCTTCGAATTTGCAAGGTATAAATAGAAACCGGTCCATTAAAAAGATGGCGCAGGTATAAAAATTCATATCCCAGGGAAAATCACTGACTGTTACATCCCCTTTCTCTATGAACTTTCTGAATTGGTTTTCCATAGGCCGGTAAGGAATATCCGCATAATATTCCGCCGGTACTCCTCTTATCTTCAATAATTCCATAGCCGGTTCCACACAGGCCAGCAGCAGCAAAAGCGGATAAAACCCTCTGTATTTTGTCATGCAAGCCGGCAGCATATTCTTATAATTATCAACATCGCAGCGGTTTCTGGCACTGCACATATCCCAAACCAGGAACTTGGTAAAGGAAAAAAGAAGCTGATCCTGCTCAACTGCCTCACAGGCATTTAATATAAGCTCCAGTTTCTCTCCGGGAATATGATATTTTTCGAAAAGATGGGCTAAAAACCTACGAGGTATCAGATAATCACACGTATTCTCCGTATAATTTTCATAAAACGCTTCAATTCCTTCCGGCAAATTATCAAAGCCGCAATATTCTGTGTATTCCTTAAATGACAGCTTCATTCTGAAATCCTCCTTTATTCAACCGATATGATACCCATGGGATAATAACCGTCTTCTTCTCCTGTAATGGCTAATTTAAGGCTGCCAATTTCCTTAATCCCGGTTTCGATTCCCAGCTCAATTGTATATTCCCCGCTTGGCATACCGGGGGATAACTGTATGCTTTCCCTGCACAAGATATCCATATCCGGAAGCCATTCTCTTATATCCTCCTGCAATGTATGGGTATAGACCGCAGTATGATTCCGAAGCCTTATTACCACCGGATATTTTCGATAGATTGGGGCGACTCCCACATTGGCGGCTAAAATAGCGATAGGCAGCGGCTGGCCTTTCCGGGCCTTTGACTCATAGGTAAACTTTCTTATTTCAAACCGGTAGCCCATCTTGAGCAGCCAGCGTTTTACACTGTCTTTCCAGGCATAGGGAACCACCGTACCTTTGCTATTATACGAAGAAATATGCCATTTCAGGGATTCATCGATGATATAATCAATGTTCCAGCCTTGTTGATACCAGTCATACATGTGCCAGCAGGCCTCAAATACGACCGGTGCGGTTTTCCAGGCATCCCTCATCTGAAAGTTTTCAATGTTCTGGGGATAGAAGTCCAGCATATGGGACCACTGAGCTCCATGGAAACCTCCCATATCACCCAGACAGTCTACACGAAAACCAATGGCTGCCTTCCGCTCTTTCATGATTTTTAAGGACTTGGGATCATGCAGCAGAGCCTGCAGAGGTGTTATCTTAAAATTATCTATGTATGCACCGGTAATTTCTCTGATTGCATCCTCTTCTAAGAATTCCGTACCGCCGCCCTCTCCCCAGGCCCCGACAATTGCCATGTCTACGGAACTGATTATCGGATGCCCGTCAAATCGTGCGGCAAATTCCCGGATAAACTCAGACCAGTATTTCACATAGGGCGTGTTAATGGGATCTACCCTCCAAAAGGGAAATTCCGGTTCTTCTGGGTATTCCTTACGATACCAGCCGGGGATATCCTCTTCTTCACTCAGGGCATAGGGCGAACATCTCACGACTGCCGTACATCCAAGAGATTTCGCATATTCCAGTTTGTTCTCTAAAACCTCCCAACGGTAATCGCCCTTTTCCGGCTCCATCTCCTTCCAGCGGACTCCGCAGTAATAGATTCGGCTGTCGGGATGATTCCAGGTTTTACTTTCCTTTGTAAACTTATATCTCTCCATTTCATTCTCATGGGTATCCAATACCTTTTTGTTCGCTCCCATAAGCTGAGGCGCTGCTATGAATCCGATACCGGGATTGGTAATTATTTCTGTGCTTATTTCCGGATATACACTAACCTGGCTACTCATTTAACGCTCCTTCCTCGGTATACTTATTTAAAAAAACAGAACATCCTGAATCTTTATAATGCAGAGACATTCTTTTTAGCTGCTCGCTGTCACAGCCTAAAAATTTGGAGAGACAGTTATAGCACCTTATTGTTCCAACCTGCTTGCCTAATATTTTTATGTTCAGGGCAATTTCATCATTCCCTGTTCTTATACCACAATGATTGCAATGTACTGTTTTCATTTTTCACCATTTCTGCGCTGCTTTTGCGGCTATGTTAATATGTGAGGATAGTGTAAGACTCAAATTATGTATTTCGTGCAGGTGCCTACGATTTGTAACGTGCAAAGATTTAATATGGGCAGCAGCCTTATATCTGAAGCTTGCAGTGTAATTTACTATTTCCCATACGATGCCGCTTCACTTCATCCTATATAATGCTGGAAAAGTTTGAACGCGTACTCATCTTTCTCATTTCAAACTCGAGTGGAAGTAATTTTATTCACTTGACATGCCCTATTTTTGTTACGTTATTTGTTACGTATGTTTAGTAAATCAATGATATGATTATATCACGGCCGCCTGGATATGTAAATACATATTTCGTATATCTTTAACATTTAATCCCATCATCAGCAAAGAGGGTCTGTCCCTGCCGTTACAGCAGAAATCCGTTATAAGAGTCTCTGTATTGTCTGTTGACAAGCGATTCATTATACGATATTATTTACATTACATTGGTAACGTAATTTTTACGAAACACAAATGATGATTTACGACTGAGAGGGGATTATAGAATGAGTACAATTCGTGATGTTGCGAAATTAGCACAAGTATCCACGGCTACTGTGTCAAGGGTACTTAATAATGATTCTACTTATAAGATGACGGACAAAACCCGTGAAAAAGTATGGCAGGCAGTGACGAAACTGAATTATAAAACCAGTTCCGCATCTAAGATAAAAGCTAAAAAAATTGAAAATGAATCCGAGAAAAATGAAATGAAAATAGGATGTATTTTAAGTGTTACGGAAAAGAAATACAATGATCCCTATTTTATGTCCATATTAAATGGTATAGAATCCAGACTGGTTGAAAAAGGATATGAAATTTCTTTTGTAAAAACCGGCTACGAACTGGAAGATAAGCAGAAATTATTCACTACCTTCAGCGAACCGGTCTCCGGACTTATTTTAATGGTTCCGCTGAGTGACGAAAGCTACGGCTTTATTAAAAATCAGGTTCCATACATTGTTGGAATAGATACCAAACGCGATGACATCGATAATGTGGGTTATGACCATTTTAATGTTGCATGTATGGCCGTACAGCATCTGATAGAGAAAGGACATAAGAATATCGGTTATATCGGAGGAGGCGGTCCGACGAAAAATATCAAAGACAGCCAGCGTTATAAAGGGTATTATTCCACCCTGCATTCCGCCGGTCTGACCGTTCGTTCAGAATGGGTTATCGATTGTTCCTGGGATGAAGATATCTGCATCGAGAAAGTAAATGATCTGATTCGTCAAAAAGATTATCCCACCGCATTTTTTGCCGGAAGTGATCTGATGGCAATGGCTGCTTTAAGCAGTTTATATGATAATTCCATAGCGGTTCCGGAGGAGATAGCAGTTATGGGGCTTTCTAATATCGAGGTCTCCAAATATTCAAATCCCCCGTTAACGACCATTGACATACCAACGAAAGAAATTGGTATGGTTGCTGTGGATCTTCTTCTTTCCAGAATGAATGGCGATAATCTGCTGCCAAAAAAAGTCGTATTACCCACCTGTTTAATTAAGCGCAGTTCAACTTAAAAAAGCCTGACAGGCTTTTTGGGAAATAAAAAAACTCCCCGAGTTGGGCTCGAACCAACAACCCCACGGTTAACAGCCGTGTGCTCTACCATTGAGCTATCGAGGAATACATTCATAATTTAAATACTGTCCCTCGCTAAAGTCAAGTGCTAATTATAGAAAATAAATACAAAATTCCAAAAAGATTTTTTTTATTCCAGCAATAGATTTATGATTCGATTGATTCGTTCTTTTTTATTGATTTATGA